>WLNN01000034.1 GCA_009699765.1 Actinomycetota bacterium | reverse complement strand
TACATCGCAGATTTGCTCACGAAGTTTTGGGTGACCCTGTCCGCTTCCATATTGAAGCGCCTCAGAACCATTTGTAAGAATTAATTGATTAACAACTCCAGCCATCATCTCCATAGGTAGTGCAGAGAGATTTGGCATTCCACCGGCGAGAGAGACAATCTCTGGACGTGATGCAACAGCAAAGAGTGAACGAATTTCAGAGGGCAACATTCCGGCGGCTCGAGTAGCAAATCTCTCTTCGAGATGTTGTGGAGCGCCGGTCTGATAGCGAAGATTTACCTCTGACATGGGATTAATCTTCCCATACTCAAGGGCGTGCTTACTCAGTATTTATTCTCGAGAATTAACGGCGAATGCCCGCGCTACGCAGGTCTGAAATCCGAAGAGTGCCAGTTTTAGCATCATCTTCAGCAGCTAAATAGAGTCGCTGAATCGCAATAATGAAACTTTCAGCGAGAGTATCTCGAAATTCTGGTCGAGATAGTCGTTGTGTATCGCCTGGATTTGAGAGATATCCAAGATCTACACGAATTGCAGGACATTGCGTCAAACGTAGTGAATCCCAAGTCTTTGCATGAGTGCGGCAGTTGAGAAGATCAGTGCGCGCTGAAATTTCTCGCTGGACTAGAGAGGCGAAGCGCTCGCCAACAATTGAGTGAATTCCGTGTGCATCACTGCCGTAGAAAAAGGTAGCAACACCTTCCGCAGCAGAGTTATCGATTCGATCTGTATGTAAGGAAATCAATAAGTCGGCGTTGTTCTTATTTGTAAAACTAATACGCTCTTGCTCGCTTGGATTATTCGATGCACCGCGTACAAGAAATACGGTTGCCCCAAGTGCCAATAAACGTCCTTCAATACGTTGAGCGATATCAAAACATATTTGTTCTTCTCCTGGTGCAGAGCCAGGATCAAGAACTATTACCTTATTAGCAAGAGCTGGGCCACGATTTTTTTGTTGTGCATTTTCACGCAGCTGCGTTGGCGCACCACCAGATATTGTCTTTGTTAATCTCAAGAGCGCAATAATTGTTGCTGGGCCACACTTACCATCAACGGTAGCACCAACTGATTTCTGGAATTCTTTCACAGCGCTCTCGGTAAGAGAACCAAATATTCCGTCGACACGGCCACAATTAAAACCCATCTCAGTAAGACGAGCTTGTAGAGTCGCAACGTCATCTCCACGCATTAAAGGAGATTGCTGCAAATAGAGTGAACGATCTCCAAGTTTCCAACGCGATTCTTCAAAGGCGCGTGTAGTTGATTCGTTTAACTCACCCGTGACATGGAGCCCACGCTCTTGTTGAAAAGAGCGAATCTCATCTGGAGATAACTCCTTCATAAGTGGTTTAGATAAAGCCTTCGAGTTCCTTCAAGAGCGCAGGCTTTGGCTTTGCACCGATGATGGTCTTTACAACTTCACCATTGACATAAATATTGAGCATTGGAATTGATGTAACGCCGTACTTAATTGCAATAGCTGACTCTTCATCTGTATTGAGTTTTGCAATTGTTAGCTTGTCGCCGTATTCAGCTGAAATATCATCCAAGATTGGAGCAATCGCGCGGCATGGGCCACACCACTCTGCCCAGAAATCAACAAGAACAGGCTTACTGCTCTTTAAGACCACTTCGTCGAAATCTGCTGTTGTTACCTTGATTGGTGCGCCCATTATTTGCTCCTATTTGCTGTATTTAGATTTACTCTTCAAACTTACTTTAAAATTATCTGTCGTTAGTCTATTAGTGACTTAAAAACTTTTCAGCATCAATCGCCGCTTGGCAGCCAGAACCTGCAGCGGTAATTGCCTGTTGGTATGTGTGGTCTACAAGATCTCCGCAGGCAAAAACACCTGAGACATTGGTGCGAGTCGATCGGCCATCAACCTTCACATAACCTTCGTTATCGAGAGCAACCTGTGATGAAACAAGCTCAGAGCGAGGAATGTGGCCGATAGCAACAAAGAGACCAGTAAATGCTTGTTCGCTCTCTGCTCCGGTTTTTGTATTTCTCAACTTAAGACCTGAAACTTTATCTGCACCTAGTACATCAATTACTTCGGTATCCCACATCAGTTCGAGCTTAGGATTATTAAAAGCACGCTCCTGCATAATCTTTGATGCACGCAATGAATCGCGGCGATGGATTAAGACAACTTTAGATGCAAACTTTGTAAGGAAGGTTGCCTCCTCAACTGCAGAATCTCCACCACCAACAACGGCAATAACTTGATCACGGAAAAAGAAGCCATCGCAAGTTGCACACCATGAAACTCCACGGCCCGAGAGACGCTTCTCATTTTCTAAACCGATTTCACGGTAAGCCGACCCCATTGCAAGGATTACAGCTTTAGCTTTTACAACATTTCCAGAACCATCTTTAATTGTTTTGATATCTCCTTCGAGATCCATCTCAACAACATCGTCAGTGATGAGCTCTGCACCAAATCTCTTTGCTTGTTTGCGCATACTGTCCATCAAATCGGGACCCATCACACCGTCGACGAAGCCAGGAAAGTTTTCGACCTCTGTCGTATTCATTAGCGCACCGCCTGCAGTAACTGAACCCTCATAAATAACAGGCTTGAGATCTGCGCGTGCGGCATAAATTGCAGCTGTATATCCAGCAGGACCAGAACCAACAATGACGATTTCGCGTACTTCGGTGCTCATATGCCCACCTTACCGCGACCTCAACCCTTGCGGCGCGCGAGTAGAGATGTGGCGAAAGCTCGGAGACCTGTGATTTCAGAGACTTTAAATCGATGACCGATATACAAGTAGAGAATGCCAGAGCCAGCCAAAGTCAGCGTTAAACGTAGAGCACGTATTGGTAGCCCGGCATCATCATTTACCCAGCCAAAGTATGTAACGATAAAAAGGAAAGGGAGCATCGCGATAAGTGAAGCGGCAATAAGCACCAAATGCTGGCGTAGAAAGTCTGCAACTCGCAAAGATCCAATATGTTTCTTAATGAGATTTAGCGTGATTGATAAACCAACTATATAACTAATAGAAAATGCTATTCCGAGACCAATCGTAACTACATCACTATCAAGATTCCAAAGGAAAAGATAGGAAAGAAGAACCGAAATTACATTTATGATAAAGATTGAAACGACTTGTGTTTTGGTATCCTCAAATGCATTAAAACCTCGTACTAAAATCAAATTAATACTAAATGGAATCAGTCCAAATCCAAGTGCCGATAAAACATAACCGATATATCGAGAGTCATCGAGCGAAATACCTATGTAGAGAACTTCGGTAATCAAAGGCCCGAAGAAAATCAGAGCGACCGCACTTGGAATTGTTACAACACCAACCATCTTAATTGCGCGAATTAACTGCAATCGAACATCTTCAACCTTTTTCTCAATTGCCAACTGCGAAAGATGAGGCAGGAGAGCGGTAATGATTGAGATTGTGACAATCGAATAAGGCAACAACATTATGTAATAAGCACTTGTGTAAGGTGTGAAACCGACGCCAGTGGTGATGCCTACCTGAGCACTGCGCACTGCGGCAGCTGTAGCGATATTTACGGTGACTAAATAGCCGAGCTGAGAAATTAAGACGTAAATTAGGGTCCAGCTTGCAAGCGAGAAAGATTTACCAAGGCCCTTAACACCGAATATTGGTCGCAATCTAATTCCTGATCTGCGAACAACGGGAATTAAAATAAGAGCCTGGATAACTACTCCAACAGTTGCACCCAATCCAAGTAGCTGAATCTGAAAATCAGAGATATTCGAGATAGTGATGTTCTGTTGCAGGATAAGAACCCCGCCGAAAATAGCGATAACAACTAAGTTATTGGCGATTGGCGCCCACATGAGAGGCGCAAAAGATCCGCGTGAATTAGCCACCTGTCCAAGCATTGTGAATAATCCAAGAAAAAATATTTGTGGAAGGCAGTACCGAGTAAATGCGATCGCTATTGCTTGCTCACGCTCAAATCCTGTTGCCGAAAATTCTGGTGCATAGAGACGTACCAATAAAGGTGCAAAAACAATACCAATTGCAACAAGTGCCAAAAGAATTCCAGAGATAGTTGTGACAAGCCTAGAAGCAAACCCATCGCCACCGTCTTCATCACTAAAAGAACGAACCAATTGAGGTACAAATACCGCAGTCAGTGCGCCACCAACAAGTAAGTTGTAAAGAATGTTAGGCATTGTGTTGGCAACATTGAAGGTATCTGCCAAAAGCGCAGTTCCAAGAACCGCAACAGTAATTATTGCTCTAAAGAATCCCGTAACACGGGAAATAATTGTTCCCAGCGCCATAACTGAGGATGCGCGGTATAGCTCATTGTTTTTCATGACGGCCTCGTCGTATGCGTCGCACAGATTGTGCGACCGCACCAAGGAAGAGCAAAATTGCCGCACCGGTTGTAAACCAAGCAACACGAGAGTCAATCACAGTAAGAGAGAGATTAAGTTTCGAAGTTTCACCTATGCGATCACCTTGCGGTGTCATAAATTGGGCGACTACCAAAGTATTTCCAGAAGCGATTACAGTAAATGGGACTGCAATCTGAATTTGTGACTTTGGAGGCAAGGTAATATTTACGAGATTCTGAACTTGCACACGCGAATTCATGGGAATTAAAGAGAGACTAACTGTCGTTGCAGATTCAAATTTATTTACAAGCGTTAGCGGAACCTTCACTGTTTTAGAGGTAAGTTGGTAGCGACCAGAAACAACTTTGAGTTTGCCACTCATCTTGCGAACAGCATCACGTGCTGAGTACGAGAAGTAAGCACGATCTTCATAACTGAGCATCGGGTTTAGCAAAATTCCCAAACGCTGGCGGAGCTCACCAATCTCAGGCACGTCAATTACCTTATTTAGTCCAAGTAAAAGCACACGTTCTGAGCGGTAGAAGCCTTGATATTCAGAAGCCAAGCGGGATTTTCCGGTACTCCACCCATTTTGGGAGATAACGGTCCGACCGAAGAATTTCTCTAGCTTTTCAGCACCTATAGCCAAATAGTATTTAATTTCACTCGGAGCAAGACGGCGAGTAAGTGATGCATCGGGGTTTCCGTAAGGCAACGCAACTATCGGATTGCCTACTGTGGCAATTCGTAATTCTTGTAACCAAGTGAGGGCAACTTCGGCACCTATCGGATCTTCTTTACCCTCAAAAGTGTATCCATCGGACATATCTATAACTTCATCAATCAGGTGTGCATCAATTACCCAAGTAGCTGCCTTTTGCGCACCGAATAGTGCCTTACCGAGGCGCCCAGCAGGAGTAAGCGTTGTTGCCAATTCATTATCGCGAAACGTTCCATCAAAATTACGGTGAGGAATATCGGTAATTCTTATTACAGGAGTTGCTGCAGAGGCTGAAGGAATTGGGATAAGAATCGTTGCAGAGGCTAAGAAAAGCGCAACTATTTTTTTCATAGCGCTTCAAGTTCTTTAGTGGCATTTGTGCGCGCGATTAATTTCTTTTCATCGGGGTACGCCAATTTTTCAATTATTTCCCCGAGAGGAAACCATGCAACTTCATCAACTTCGCTCTCTTGTGCAGCGAGTAAGCCACCACTCTCTCGGAATAAATAGTGGTGCACGGTCTTATGAATTCGCTTTCCGCCCGCCATAAACCAAAAATCAATTACGCCAAGTGATTTTTCGATTGCAGACGTAATTCCCGTTTCTTCGGCAACTTCTCGTAACGCCGCTTCTTCTGGAGTTTCACCTTCTTCAATATGCCCTTTAGGAAGTGACCAGAGAATTTTTTTACCGGAAGTATCTTTCTGATCGCGACGACCAATCAGGAGTCCCAACTTTCCAGTGTTATCAACAACAAGCCCGCCGGCACTTACCTCATCAACACGTTTTGCATATGGGCGCGCAAGAGCATCCTTCTTTGCGGGGGCCTTGCTTTTATCTATCCCACCCTCTTGAGTAGGTGAATTTTGTGGGGAGCGATGCGTTGGGCGCTTGCGCCTACGCTTCTTTTTCGTGCCTTCGCTGCCCGCACTAGGTGCCGGGGTCATGGAGTAAGAGTACGCGATGCAATTGCAACAGTAGGCTTATCTATTGTGAGCAATGCGAAAAGTAATTTGGGGCGAGAGCTCGCTTTGGCGACCCTCGTTGAGCGCGCGCCGCTCGCATCGATGCTCGCGACCGCCTTTAAGGCGAAGGGGTACCGCTTTGCCCTCGTGGGCGGACCAGTACGTGATGCAATCCTTGGCCGCCTTGGAAACGATCTTGATTTCACAACTGATGCGCATCCACTAGAAAGCAAGAAGATTCTAAAAGCATGGGCAGATAATGTTTGGGATACAGGAATTGAATTTGGAACTATTGCTGCAAAGCGCGATGACACAACTGTAGAAGTAACAACATATCGCACCGAGAAATACGATGAAGATTCACGAAATCCAGATGTTCAATTTGGAGATGATATTGAAGGCGACCTATCACGTCGCGACTTCACAATTAATTCAATGGCGCTCGAACTCACAACTGATGTTCCAGAATTTATTGATCCATTTAATGGTATTGAAGATTTAGCGCAGCAAATAATCCGAACTCCAGCAAGTGCAGAACAATCCTTCTCAGATGATCCATTACGAATGATGCGCGCTGCGCGTTTTGCTAGCCAACTCAATTTCACATTGGATGAAGAAGTAGTCACCGCCATGAAAGATATGAGTGGACGTATCTCAATTATTTCCGCCGAGAGAGTGCGTGATGAATTTGTAAAAATGTTAATGTCACCGAATCCACGTATCGGTATTACTCTCCTGGTTGATACTGGAATTGCAGAACACGTGATTCCAGAAATCCCTAAATTGCGCCTTGAAGTTGATGAGCACCATCACCACAAAGACGTTTACGAGCATTCAATAACAGTTCTAGAGCAGGCGATTACACAAGAAGATCGTCTCGGTGGTCCAGACTTAATCAATCGATTAGCAGCGCTT
Source organism: Actinomycetota bacterium (assembly GCA_009699765.1). Taxonomy (GTDB): domain Bacteria; phylum Actinomycetota; class Actinomycetes; order Nanopelagicales; family Nanopelagicaceae; genus Planktophila. The sequence goes on along the minus strand of WLNN01000034.1, from coordinate 4,066 downwards.
CTGCATGACATTGGAAAACCAAAGACCCGCAATCTGATTGAGGGTGGTGGTGTTTCATTCCATCACCATGAAGTTGTTGGTGCAAGACTTGCAAAGAGCCGTTTAAAAGCGCTGCGCTTTGATAACGAGACGATTGAAGCTGTCGAAACACTTGTTGCACTACACCTTCGTTTTCATGGTTATGGCGATGGCGAATGGACTGACTCTGCGGTTCGTAGATATGTGCGCGATGCCGGCGAATTACTTACACATCTTCATGTGCTCACCCGCGCTGACTGCACTACCCGCAATGTAAAGAAGGCAGAACGTCTTTCTCGCATATATGACGGACTTGAGGCGCGCATAGCAGATTTGATGGAGAAGGAAGAGCTTTCAAAGATTCGTCCAGATCTCGATGGCGCACAAGTGATGCAATTACTTGGAATTAAACCGTCTGCAGATGTTGGCAAAGCTTTAGATTTCTTAATGGAACTTCGGATGGAACACGGCCCACTTGGAGAAGCGAAAGCAACAGAAGAGCTTATGCAATGGTGGACTAGTCGTGCCCGCTCGAACCGTCGAAGTGATTAGTGGTTATTGCTTAACCCTTAAGAAAAAATTTAGCAGGACGTAAGACGACTCCAGCTACAAGTAAGTATGTTGCTCCAACAAGAGCGGGAACCAACCAAGAATCACCTGACTGCGGTAACAGCAAAGCTGATGTAATTGCAAAGATAACAATCGATGCATTTACTACAACGTCATAAACTGCAAAGACACGTCCGCGGAACTCATCACTAATCTTTGATTGCACAAGTGCATCATTTGTCACTTTAACGCTCTGACCAAAAAGACCAGTTGTAAATGCGGCAGCACATAACAAAATTTGAGTGCGGTCAATAACAAGAATCAATGTTCCCAAAGTTGCAGCGAACATTGAAAGTCGCATCCACCGATGGCGTCCTGTCCAACGCACACCCATGGGTGCGATAAGCGCTCCAATAGTAAATCCAACCGCGGCGCATGAGAGTGCAATACTTAACCCAGCAAGGCCTGCATCACTATTTGATGGATCATTAAATGTATTTCGCTCTAATAACATCGCAGTCAGGGTTAGCGCTGTGATTCCGCCGCGATGGATTGCGGTTGCAAGAATTCCACGAGCGGCATCCTTGTGCATCGCCAAAAATCTAAACCCTTCACGAACTTCAATAAAACCTTCTGTAATTGAACCCTTACGAATTTGGTGTGGAGCAGGGCCGATTTCAGATTTTTTCATCATTGCTGCAAATAAAGCTGCGCCCATGTAACCGGCGGCGGCGGCAAGAATGAGATAACCATCAGCATGATCAGCCGTGGCAATCGCATCCGTAAAACGCCTAATTAATAAGCCCAGTCCACCACCAAGAACAACAAAGACAGATCCGCCGGTGACCGCAAGGGCATTAGCTGCAATGAGAGATTCTTTAGGAGCAACAAGTGGGAGACCTGCAGAGAGTCCAGCCAAGATAAGTCGATTCACACCAAAGGCAATGAGAACAACGATTGTTAATTCAACTCCGGTTCGTCCCTGGAAAATGAGAAGCGAAATATAGATAAGCGTGAGTGAACGAGTGAGATTAGAGAAGAGCACTGCTCGCTGACGTGAGAATCGATCAAGGAGCGTGCCAACCATTGGGCCGACGACGCTATATGGAAGTAAGACAACTGCAAATGCAACCGCGGCATTTATTGCCGATGCTTGACGCTCGGGTGAGAAAAGTACAAAGGAAGCCAGTGCGCTCTGAAATATTCCATCGGTGAATTGCCCAGTCCAACGAGTGCGAAGTAAAGGGCGCAGACGTCTATCGACAATCAACTGCCAGAAGGAGTGACTTTTAATCTGCACACGAGAAGCGTATTGCTAAGAAAGAGAATATTCTTCTCGCCATGGCCAGTCAGGTAAGAACTCCTAACCCTCGTACACAGCGTGGGTTCATCGATTATTCACTTGATAAGCGCGCAACACTTCTCGCACTCTTTCGTGGAGTTGTCGATGCTTGTGATGCTGACCCATATTTGATGCGTGCAGCAAAATTTCACGGAGAGAAAGCTGGTCGCAACTGTCCTGTCTGTAAGAAAGATTCACTTGTTGAGCTGCGATACACATTTGGTGATCAGCTCGGTCAATTCTCAGGTCGCATTAAGAGCCCAGCAGAATTGATTGAGATGGAGAAGGAGTTTGGTGAGTTCTCCGTCTATATCGTTGAAGTTTGTCGTGAATGTTCATGGAATCACCTCTGTGCAACCTACTTATTAGGCGACGGAACTTTCAGGCGGCCACCACGTCGTCAACGAACCCTCGAGGATGATGATTTCAACGGTAATCTTGGAAAGTGATTAAAACCAAGCTAATTCGCGCAGCAGTATTTCTTGGAGGTTTTGCCTTTGTCGCAGGCTCCACCCTCTTCGCGCTCGCTTGGTTTACTGTCGATATCCCAGATCCCAATGCTTATGTAAATAGTCAAGCAACAGTAATTCAATACTCGAACGGTTCTGAGATTGGTCGCATCGGTGCGCAGAACCGACAGATACTTCCGCTTGCAAAAATTCCGCTTCGTCTTCGTTACGCGGTGATGGCTGCGGAGGATAGAAATTTTTACTCTAACCGAGCATTTAGCATTACCGGTATTAGCCAAGCGATTCTTTCAAATGTATTAACTCTTGGAAAGGGCCGTGGCGGATCTACAATTACTCAGCAATATGCAAAGACCGCTTTCTTAACTCCAGAGCGAAGTGTTCAACGAAAGATTAAAGAACTTGTCATTTCTCTTAAGTTAGAGAATGCAATGACAAAAGATCAAATTCTCGAGAATTACCTCAATACTATTTACTTCGGTCGCGGTTCTTACGGTGTGCAAACAGCTGCTCAGCAATACTTCAATCGCAACGCGAACCAGCTCTCAATCTCTCAATCCGCGGTGATCGCAAGTATTTTGAGATCACCAGGTTTATATGATCCTTTTTATGGCGATAAGGCCCAGAAGGAACGTAATGCGAAAAGACTTGAAGCACGCTTCCATTATGTAATTCAAGGAATGTTGGAACAAAAGTGGATTACCGAGAAAGAAGCCGCAGCGGCGAAGATGCCCGCAGTTGCTCCACGCACCGCTGGCGGATCACTTAGCGGCCCTAAGGGCTACATCATTGATGCGGCACAGAAAGAATTAAGCAAACTTGGATTTACAAGTGAGCAGTTGATGGTCGGCGGGTATGTCATTAAGACCACACTGGAACAAAGACCACAGCAATCTGCAGTAGATGCTGTAAATAAATTAACTCCAGCTAATGCACCTGCAAATCTTCATATAGGACTTGTTGCAATTCGACCAGGTACTGGTGAAATCGTGGCGATGTATGGTGGAAAAGACTATGTAACGCGCCAATTAAATGATGCAACGCAATCAATCGCATTAGCTGGATCAACTTTTAAACCCTTCGCACTTGTTGCCGCGCTAGAGCAAGGAATTCCACTTACATCAATGTGGAATGGTGATTCACCACAAACATTTGATGATTTAGGAAAGCCTTATCTTGTTAGTAATTATGGCAATGAAGGTTGGGGTCAAGTTGATTTAATGACAGCAACACAACATTCAATCAACACCATCTATGTTCCACTTGGAATTAAAGCTGGCTTAGACCGAGTTGTTGATGTAGCGCGAAGAGCTGGAATTCCCGAGGCAGTTGCGATGATGCCAACACCCTCTGTTTCACTCGGTGTTGCCAGTCCGCATGTAATTGATGTTGCAAATGCATATGCAACATTTGCAGCAAACGGTGTTTATTCAAAGCCTTACATGATTGCTCAGGTAATTGGCCCTAACAAAGGCCTGCTCTACCAAGGCAAAGCCCAAACTCAAGAAGTATTTAGTAAAGAGGTAATGGCAGATCTAACCTACGCGCTGAAATCAGTTGTTAATGGCGGAACCGGCGCTGCAGCTCTTGCACTTGGTCGCCCCGCAGCGGGAAAGACTGGAACATCACAATCAAATGCATCTGCATGGTTTAGTGCTTACACACCACAACTTGCAGCATCTGTTGCCCT
>WLNN01000033.1 GCA_009699765.1 Actinomycetota bacterium | reverse complement strand
TTCACATTCATCACATTCATGGCGATGAGGTACTGGCTAATAGTACCCAGTAAGGTTTGGCACTATGGCTGAGTTCATTTACACGATGAAGAAGGCGCGTAAAGCGCATGGTGAGAAGGTAATTCTCGACGACGTAACCTTGATGTTCCTACCCGGAGCAAAGATCGGCGTTGTAGGACCCAATGGAGCCGGTAAATCGACCGTTCTGCAGATCATGGCAGGACTTCAGCAACCATCTAATGGTGAGGCATATCTATCACCAGGCTACACAGTCGGAATTTTGATGCAGGAGCCGAAGCTCAATGAAGAGAAGACCGTCCTGGAAAATGTGCAAGAAGGTGTTGCAGAGACGATGGAGATGGTTCGCCGCTTCAATGAAATCTCTGAAGAGATGGCAAATCCAGATGCAGATTACGACAAGTTGTTATCTGAGATGGGGGAGTTGCAAGAGCAGCTCGATCACCGCAATGCATGGGAACTTGATTCACAACTTGAGCAAGCGATGGATGCACTTCGTTGCCCACCAGGAGATTCTGATGTAAAAGTTTTGTCAGGTGGAGAAAAGCGTCGTGTTGCGCTCTGTAAGTTACTTCTTGAAGCGCCAGATCTATTACTTCTCGATGAACCAACAAACCACCTTGATGCAGAATCTGTCTTATGGCTTGAACAACACCTAGCAAAATATCCTGGCACGGTTGTTGCGATTACTCACGATAGATACTTCTTGGACAACGTTGCGGAATGGATTCTCGAACTCGACCGCGGTCGTGCATATCCATACGAGGGCAACTACTCGACATATCTCGAGACGAAGTCTGCTCGTTTAAAGATTGAAGGACAGAAAGATGCAAAGCGCGCTAAACGTTTAACAGAAGAACTTGATTGGGTTCGCCAGAATGCAAAGGGCCGCCAAGCTAAGTCAAAGGCTCGTCTTGCGCGCTATGAAGAGATGGCCGCCGAGGCAGACAAGATGCGTAAGTTGGACTTCGAAGAAATTCAGATTCCACCTGGTCCACGTCTTGGAAACATTGTTGTCGAAGTTGAAAATCTCGTTAAGGGATTCGGTGATCGCGTTCTTATTGATGATCTTTCATTTACATTGCCACGTAACGGTATTGTCGGTGTAATCGGACCTAACGGTGCTGGTAAAACAACTCTATTTAAAACAATCCTTGGTCTTGAGGCTGCGGATTCTGGCAAAGTTAAAATTGGCGAGACTGTAAAGATTTCCTATGTAGATCAGTCGCGTGGTGGAATCGATCCCAAGAAATCTTTATGGGAAGTTGTCTCGGATGGGTTGGACTTCATTAAAGTCGGCCAAGTTGAAATGCCTTCTCGTGCATATGTAGCAGCCTTTGGTTTTAAGGGTCCAGATCAGCAGAAGCCAGCGGGTGTTCTCTCTGGTGGAGAACGCAATCGGCTTAACCTCGCATTGACGCTAAAGCTTGGTGGAAACTTACTGCTTCTCGATGAGCCAACAAACGACCTTGATGTCGAGACTCTTGGTTCACTCGAAAACGCACTTCTCGAATTTCCAGGATGCGCAGTCGTGATCTCTCACGATCGTTGGTTCTTGGACCGCGTTGCAACACACATCCTTGCCTACGAAGGCGAGTCAAAGTGGTTCTGGTTTGAGGGTAACTTCGAATCATACGAGGCAAATAAAATTGAAAGACTTGGAGCAGATGCCGCTCGTCCGCATCGCGCGACATATCGAAAGCTCACTCGCTAATGAAATATACGAGTAAGCAATTTGTTCGTTGGGACGATCTCGATGCATTAGGTCACCTCAACAATGCAAAGTATTTGACGCTTATTCAGGAAGCTCGATTTCTTTGGTCTTACTCTGACGAGAAGGCACGCGTAGAAGCACCGACACTCATTGAGATGGTTGTTGGTCGTGCTGAAGTTGATTTTCTTGCACCTATTAATGACGGTGGTCGTTTTTACGATGTCACACTTTGGGTCGAATCCATTGGGGGAGCCTCATTTAAAATGGCCTACGAAATTAGTGGTGAAGACGGCACGCTTCATGCTCGTTGTTCTACTGTACAAGTGATGGTTGATATGGGCGTCATGAAGTCTCGAAGAATCTCTGAATCAGAGCGTGCATTCCTGAGCCAATACCTACTGGGCTAAGAGCGGACATCGCATGTCTAAGAAGATAATCCATCCTGCTTGGACAGCACTTGTTGTTACTTTCTTAACTTTGATGGCAACCGCAGGATTTAGATCAGCACCATCTGTTTTAATCATTCCGCTAGAAGATGCATTTGGTTGGACACGTGCGCAAATTTCTTTAGCAATTGCCATCAACGTATTGCTCTATGGGCTGATCGCACCATTTGCAGCAGCACTCATGGAAAAATTCACCGTTCGTAAAGTCGTAATGACCGCCCTCTCATTTGTTGCAGTCAGCGCAGCAGCAACAATCGGAATGACTCAACCATGGCACCTCTGGGCGTTATGGGGTGTTTGCGTTGGAATTGGTACCGGGTCGATGGCACTGGTCTTTGCCGCAACAATTGCTAATCGTTGGTTCATAAAAAACAAAGGCATGGTTGTTGGAGTGTTTACAGCGGCAAGTGCGACAGGTCAGTTGATTTTCTTGCCGTTGCTTTCACATTTTGCAGTCACTTATGGGTGGAAGTCTGTATCCATCACAATTGCTATCGCATCATTCTCGGTAGTGCCGCTCATTTATTTCTTCCTTAAAGAGAGCCCGCAAGCTATCGGCACAACTCCATACGGGGCTCCAGCAGATTGGCAACCAGCACCGAAGAGCGAACTCACTGCTTTTCGTTTAGCGATTGACACGATTTCAAAGGCAAAATCAAATCGAGAGTTCCAGATTCTTTTCTTTACCTTCTTTGTCTGCGGACTTTCAACAAACGGTTTGATTGGAACTCACTTTATTCCTGCTGCACATGACCATGGAATGGCAGAGCCAATTGCGGCATCTCTACTTGCGCTAGTTGGCGTCTTCGACGTTATCGGCACTTTGTTTTCTGGCTACCTCACAGATAAGTACGATCCTCGTAAGTTGCTCTTCTTTTATTACGGCCTTCGTGGGCTCTCACTTTTCTTATTGCCTTCAATTCTCTTTTCATCCGTACATCCCTCAACCCTTGTATTTGTAATCTTTTATGGACTCGATTGGGTAGCGACGGTCCCGCCTACGCTAATCCTTTCTCGAATTGTCCTAGGACCCAATCGTGGAACTATCGTTTATGGCTGGGTATTTGTGGGACATCAAATTGGTGCATCTGCGGCAGCAATCGGCGCCGCGGTCTTACGTGTGCAATTTGGAGACTACGCCATTGCGTTCTATATCTCAGCCGCGATGTGTCTTGTGGCTGCCTTGCTAGTGCTACAAATAGCTAAAGGAAAGTCCGCTAGCGAATTGAGAGTCTGATGGCAGAGCGCGATACAACAAACTATTACGAACTATTTGGCGGAGAAGTATTCTTTTCAGATTTAGTTTCACAATTCTATGCACGAGTCGCCACAAATGAGATCTTGCGACCAATGTATCCAGAGCGCGATATGGCCGGTGCTGCACGTCGCCTGCAAATGTTTCTAGAGCAATATTGGGGCGGACCAACAACGTATCAAGAAGAGCGCGGCCATCCACGACTTCGCATGCGCCATGCTGGGTTCAAGATTGGCCCTGCGGCAAAAGATGCTTGGCTTTCTTGCATGCGAGAGGCTGTTGAAGGAATGAACATGGATGTAGCTGCGCAAGAAAAGTTGTGGCGATACCTAGAAGGTGCCGCAGATCATCTTCTCAATAGCTTTGAAGATTAATTCTTAGATTTATTTCCGACGACCAAGATTTCGCCATTTCGTAAATACCAGAGAGTCCCACTTGTATCGCGCACTGTTGTGATTCGAAGGCCAACTTTTTCAACAGCGCCCTCGATATCGCCAACTTTGACGGTATCTCCAACGCCGTATTGATCTTCAACCAGCATAAAGATTCCAGAGAGAATATCTTTAACAAGTGTCTGCGCACCGAGACCAATTGCAACACCGATGATTCCGGCAGATGCGATTACCGGACCTAGATCAAAACCGAATTCGCCAAGAATCATTCCAATGGCGATAACCCAGACAAAGGCAGAAAAAGTAGAGGTGAGGACTGTTCCGATTGTGCGGGCGCGTTCAGCTTGACGGGCCACAACGCCAGGCCCCGGCTTTATATCTGCCGAGGCAAGCTTTGCAACTGCGCGATCGATAGCTCGCTTGCCCACAGAGTTACAAATAAGGGCGATTAGAAAAACAGAGACGATGCGCAGGGGCGCACCACTAAACCAGTCGATAAATGCTTGGGTACTCTCGCTCATAGAGAGTAAGGATAGACTCCTGCCCATGATTACGTCGCTAACTCAAGCTATTCAACGTCTTCCGATGGTCAATCAAGAGGGTGGGGCAATGCCAGGCAAAGGCCTCACCGTCCTCGAGACAATTACCTACTTCGTCGTGGCACCGATCCTTGCCTTCGCTGTTATTTCAGCGATCTCTTGGTTCGCCTCAGCGCCAAAGAAGGAGAAGAGGGATGTCGTCAATCGTATTGATGACGAAGACGACAACTCATTCTTAACAATGATTGCTTAGCGCGCATCCTTCGCTTGAGCCTTAAGTGAGCGAGCAAGTGAGTCACGCTGTTCAGAGACGATACGACGTAAGCCATTAGGCGCTTCTTTACCAGCACCAGTTAGCCAACCTTCAATCTTCTTCAGAGTTGAATCTGAAATCTGATAGCTCGGGAATGCAAGTAGTGCGATATTGCTTGCAAACTCATATGTATGGTTCTTCCAGTATTCGATAATCAAATCAAAATACTTATCCGCATATGCTGCTGTGATTTCACGCTGACCCGGACGATTGAATCCCAAGATTGTCTGAATCTGAATGTGGTTTGAAATATCGTCAGAAGTTGCAAGCGCCCATGCTGCCGCCTTCGTTCCAGCATCGGGTCCAACTGCACGTCCGAATGCAGCAGCCTTTTCGCCATCTGCGCTCTTATCGTTAGCAAGCTCTGCCTCGACCTCAGAAACAGTTGCTGCTCCACGCTCGACAAGTGAGTTAAGCAATGTCCAGCGTAGGTTTGCATCCACAGTTACACCAGCGAGATTTCCATTGAGAATATCTCGTACCCTTTCAACCTGTGCGGATGATTTTGCAGTGCTAGCAAAGTTGCGAACGTACTGAAGTTGTAGATCACTTCCGGCTGCAGCACCTGCAAGTAGTTTCTCAATACCATCGGCAAGAGTTGCGCGAAGTGCGTCACGGTTCTTATCTGATGCGAAACTTTCAACTGCTGTGCCAAGCTGAAGAACTTGTGTCGCTACTACCGCAACATCAGTCTCTGATGCGAGGGCATTAAGGACCATTGGAACATAATCGCTAGCAGCGAGTTCGCCATCGCGAGTCATATCCCAGACAGCAGACCATGCAAGTGCACGAGTCAGTGAATCTTCGATATTGCCAAGGTGGCTCTTGAGAGTTGCAACGCTGCGATCATCGAAGCGAAGCTTTCCGTATGACAAGTCGCCATCGTTAAGAACGACGAGATCTGCAGTCTTTTCTCCGGCAAGTTCTGGAACAACAGTTGTTGCACCTGCAACATCAAGTTCAATGCGCTTGCGAAGAACGACCTTATCGCCAGCAATGTCGTAGAGACTGACAGCCATACGGTGAGGGCGAAGTTCAGTTGAACCAGCAGGAACAAGTGGAGCTTCCTGCTTCACAGCAACGGATGTATATCTGTCACCATCGATAACTAGCTCTGGACGCCAGGTATTTACGCCAGCGGTTTGTAGCCAGGTAGCAATCCAAGGCTTCAAGTCGCGACCCGAAGCGGCTTCAAGTTCAACAATTAAGTCATTCAGGGTTGTGTTGCCCCATGCATGCTTTTCGAAGTACTTCTTAAGTCCTGCAACAAATGCCTCGAGACCGACGTATGCAACGAGTTGCTGAAGAACTGATGCTCCCTTTGCATATGTGATTCCGTCGAAGTTTGTTTTAACAGCTTCGAGGTCATGCATATCTACTGCGATTGGGTGAGTAGATGACAGTTGATCTTGGCGATATGCCCAGTTCTTGCGCTCTGCGTTAAATACAACCCAAGAGTTTGTGAAACGAGTCGCGTAAGCGAGTGTGTGATACGAAGCCCACTCTGCAAATGATTCATTAAGCCAAAGATCATCCCACCAAGTCATTGTTACGAGATCGCCAAACCACATGTGCGCCATCTCGTGAAGGATGACATTTGCACGCCAGTTGTATTCCTTATCAGTTACCTTCGAACGGAAGACGAAGTAATTCTCTGCAAAAGTTACACAGCCAGCATTCTCCATGGCGCCAGCATTAAATTCTGCAACTGCAATCTGGTCGTACTTATCGAATGGATAAGCCAGACCAAAGTCTTTTTCAAATGCGGCAAAGCCACGACGAGTAATGTCGAATAGTTCGTCAGCATCCATATGCTCTGCAAGTGACTTGCGGCAGTAGAGACCAAGTGGAACGACCTTCTGGCCTTTATATTCGCTCTCGACCTTGAAGTATGGGCCAGCGACAAGAGCCGTTAGGTATGTAGAAATTCTCGGTGTAGTTGTGAAGAGCCATTTCTTGTTGCTTCCAGCATCGCTCTTTGATGCCACTGGGTTATTTGAAATTACTTCCCAGTGACCTGGCACTGTTGCAGAGATTGCAAATGTTGCCTTGAGGTCAGGCTGATCGAAGCAGACAAATGTACGTCGCGCATCAGGAACTTCGTGCTGCGTGTACAAATAAACTTCGCCATCTGCAGGATCTTCAAAACGATGAAGTCCTTCACCGGAGTGTGAGTAGATTCCTTCGAATTCAACATAGAGCTCGTTGCTCGCTTCAAGAGGTGGCAGATAAATTGATTCACCATCAAACTTTGTATCGAATGCTTGACCGTTGAATTCTGCCTTGATGACTGACTTTCCAACTGCGTCGATAAATGGTGTTGCGCCAGGCTTAAGGCCATCAAACTTCACTCGGGTCTTGACGATGAAGGTCTCTGCTCCGGTTGTGAGATCAAGATCAACATCGTATGAATGGACCTTTACAAGTGAAGAGCGTTCTTGGGCTTCGGCACGTGTGAGATTTACTCCTGGCACGGTTAACTCCTTATATATGGTGTTCGGGTGAATGTGAGACGCTAATCAAACCACCTTAGGCGAGATTCGTCATTGCAAATCAATGGGCGAAGTTAGGATTACGCCCATGGAAGAGCCCACAGTCCGCAGCTATCGCATTCGTGGGACTCGAATCACTGGTCCCCAGCAAGCAGCCCTTGATAAGCATTGGGATGAATACGGAATCGAGCAGAGCACAGAGATGCTCGATTTCAAGAAACTCTTTCCAAATTCACCGCGGGTGATTCTCGAGATTGGTTTTGGTATGGGTGAGGCGACCGCACTTATCGCTCGCGATTTCCCAGAGACCGGCTTTATCGCAGTTGATGTCCATCGCCCCGGTGTGGGCAAGTTATTTCTATTGATTCATGAGCATGGCCTCAAGAATTTACGAGTAATTCAGGGCGATGCCCACCTGATCATGCATGACATGATTCCGGACGCTTCCCTTGATGCAATCCATCTCTTCTTTCCAGATCCCTGGCCAAAGAAGCGCCACAACAAGCGCCGCATAGTCAATGAGAATTTCTTGGCGCAGATTGCACCGAAATTAAAGGAAGGCGCATTCATACATATTGCGACCGACTGGGTTCCATACGCAGAGTGGATTGAAGAAGTCTTTGCTGGTTCAGAATTATTTACTGGAGGAAAAGTTGATCGTCCAGAGTGGCGACCACTAACCAGATTTGAAGGACAAGGAATTACAAAAGACCACCAGGTCAATGACTTTAGATATGTAAAGGCTTAAATCTCGCCAGTATTTTCGAAATGCGAAATCTTGTTGATGCGACGTGTGTGACGTTCTTCGCCTGAATAAGGCGTTGCAATAAATGCGTCAATAAAATCTTTGACTTCTTGAGCGCTATGTTCGCGTTCGCCAAGTGAAATCACATTTGCATTGTTATGTTCGCGCGCAAGCTTTGCCGTTGCAACGCTCCAGACAAGCGCCGCACGGACACCTTTAACTTTATTAGCTGCCATTTGTTCGCCATTGCCCGAGCCACCAAGAACAATTCCGAGCGATGAGCCATCTTTCGCCACCGCTTGGGCAGTTGGAATACAGAAATCAGGGTAGTCATCTAGCGCGTCGTATTCGTATGGCCCATGGTCAGTTACATCGTGGCCACCTGCAACCAGGTATTCAATGAGTTCATTCTTAAATTTAAGGCCCGCATGATCGCTACCTATGTGAATGCGCATGTGCAATTTAATCACGCTCTCCGTTATGAAATGCGAAAACCCGCCAAGTAAAGGAGAAGACTTGGCGGGTTTTCTACCCATTAGAGGAACTACACGAAGTTAGTTCTTAAGCTTTTGAAGCAGTTGTTGATGTTGGTGTTGGAATTGTTGGCGCACCCATGCCGCCGCCCATTGGTCCACCCTTTGGACCGCCGTGTCCACGGCCACCCTTGTCACCTTTGCCACCGCGATCACCCATTGGACCTTGTGGTCCGCCGACTGGAGCAGTTGCATTGACCTCAGCTGTTACGTGTGCAACGAGGCCTGCTTTGATTTCTGTTGCTTGTGCCGCAGTAAGTTTTCCTGCAGTGACATCAGCATCAATACGCTTTGTCTCATCTGCAACAAGTGCTGCGATCAAAGCATCTTTCTTTGCACCTGCGATTGCAGCAAGAGTCTCGCCAGCCTTAAGACGTGTGAGAACTGTTGCAGAATCAATTCCAAGTGTTGATGAAACTATCGCTAGCTTTTGATCCATTGGGTTTTTTCCATTTCCCTTTGGACCCTTTTCTGGGCGAAGCGCATCACGTGCAGCTTCTGCTGCAGTTGCAGCAGCAACAATTGCATCAGCTTGCGCTTTTGTAATTGTTCCCTTTGTTACGAGCTCGGCAAGTAGCGCTGAAAGTTCTGCACTACGTGATGGCTTGCCCGTAACTGATTGACCAGAAGCAGTCGTCACTGATGTTCGTGTGATCTTTGCAGTCTTTGAAGCAGCTGTCGCAACTCCAAAAGAACCAACGGTTAGCGCAGCTGTCGTAATGACTACTGCAATTACCTTTTTCTTTGATGACATTTGCATGTCTCCTGTCCCGTACTAGTTGCCAGCTTCGTCTTGCTGACTTGGTAGTAATAAACACTCCAATGCTCAGAAAGGTAGCCAAAGAACCTGTGAGCACTCTGCGAATCGCGGCTCAATTCTGTGAATAAAGACGAGCCTTCCCCGCACAGCCTGAGAGGTGGCTGGGGGAGAGCCTGATTTATGGCGACCAAGCGTCTCTTTCACACTACTCCTGCCGTACTCAGAGTAGTCCGGGGCAAAGGGAGAGATTGCTCAGATGATAATTAGAAGAGTTCGATCAATAGCGATTGCCACGATTTTCTTAACAGCAACTACCGCTACTGATTTTGCAGATGCGGCCGGGCGAAAAACAACGGCCCCCGTGAACACAATTTTGAATGGCAAAGGTTCTCCCAATAATTCACTCGGGATTAATGGAGATTTCTATATTGATACTCGCAGCCTTCTTCTCTATGGGCCAAAATCAAAAGGCAAATGGCCAGCAGCCCAAAGCATTCAAGGACCAACCGGACCATCTGGCAGCGATGGAAAGAATGGTTTGGATGGGAAGGTAAATCCGTCGGCGAATATCAATACCGTTGCAGGTCCTGTTGGAGCACAGGGCCTGCAAGGTGTTGCAGGACAACCAGGTGTTGCAGGACAACAAGGGCCACAGGGACTTCGCGGAGAGAAAGGTGAAGTTGGCGCAACAGGAGTAGCAGGAAGTTCTGGAGTAAATGGTGCGACCGGTGCAACGGGACTTGTTGGAGCAACTGGATTGCAGGGGATCGCGGGTGTTGCAGGTGCGCAAGGTCTAATTGGTGCAACAGGATTAACTGGAACAAAGGGTGAAGCCGGAACTGCAGGGTCAATGGGAATCACAGGTCCATCAGGAGCGAAAGGTGAGACTGGAACGGCAGGTCCTTCGGAGGTTGCTGTTGTCGATATACCAGCTTTCACCTTAGGAACTTCAGTCGGATTTACGTTCGCGAGTTCAGAATTGTTTGGAACATTGACAGCTAACTCGAGTTATAAATTTGATATTTACCTCAGAAGTGATTCCAATTTGGTTGGGGCAGTTTTGGGTTTGGACATAGTCACTTCAGGTGGCTCAATCCTGTATTCGTATCTACGATCGGATTCACGAATTGCAAACTACTCGTCAGCGCCAGCAAGCTATGGATTCTTCATTACCGGCACAATCCGGGTTGGATCGACGAACTCAAATCTACTCATTCGAATTATCGATGGATATGGGGATACTGGAGCAAGTCCGCTAATTTTTAAGGGAAAGGCTTACATAACCCTCGTAGGAGCTATTAGATAATTTGGGGATTAAGCGGGGCAAAATTACGCCTAGCTAGTAAAACTTGGAGCGGGTGACCGGGATCGAACCGGCACAGCCAGCTTGGAAGGCTGGAACTCTACCATTGAGCTACACCCGCAATTTGGAAACCTCTCACAACGTGAGCGTGATTGCGTTTAGGTTAAAGGTTTTCTCCCTTCAACCTTCGCGAAGAATACACCAACTAATGAGGATGAAAATCTTCCGATTCCAGCGCTCTTTGAAATTGATCGCAAATAGTGACCATAGGACCCTTGCTTAATGGGGCATAAGTGGCTTCAATAAGCCATGAAAGCGCTTTCACGAAATCTACCCAGATTGATGGAAAGCTAGAAGTAACTGCTAAACGATGCGCTTGGCGCATCTAGCAAGAAACTTGAGCTGCCTTCGAACCTGAAATCTCTCATTTGCACCGAATAAGGACAGATAGTCCAGTACGGCGTCATCAAGGGAGTAACCGGTGAAGGCATCTATGAGCACTGTGAACAAGCGGTTCTATTCTTCGATCGCAATTTTCGCACTCTCTGCCGCTGGTCTAGTTGCGGTGA
>WLNN01000032.1 GCA_009699765.1 Actinomycetota bacterium | reverse complement strand
GAAGAACCTTTGGAAGTTGCGATTTCATTCGCGTGCCCTCTCCCGCAGCGAGAATCACTACGGTTTCGAGGGTCATGACTGCAGTCTACTTGCTCAAATGACTTTTGCGGTTATGGCTCCGCCTGCTTAACTGGCGAGCAATACGTTGCTCCGCCACCAGGTATCGATCCTGGACCCTGGGCTTCAAAGGCCCATGTGCTAGCCACTACACAATGGCGGAACCTATATTCTCCCTTATCACCGCCTGACTTTCCAAACTGAGGGCGATGGCCCTTTTGCGCGATAACCTAGCCCGCATGGAGATGAACCGCGACGAGGTAGACCGACTCATCGCAGCATGGAAACGTGAGCGACCTGATGCCGATCTCTCTCCATTAGCAATCCTTAGTCGAATTACTCGAATATCACGACATCTCGATTTGGCCCGCAGAGATGCATTTGCTGAGCTTGAGACATGGGGCTTCGATGTTCTTGCCGCTCTTCGTCGCGCAGGAACGCCACATACTTTGTCGCCATCACAATTAATGCAAGAAACCATGGTCTCTAGCGGCACCATGACAAATCGACTTGATCGCTTGGAAGAGTTAAAACTAATTACTCGACAGCCAGATCCCAGCGATGGTCGTGGATCGCTCGTTACATTGACTGCTCTCGGAATGAAAAAGGTTGATGCAGCTCTTGATGATTTACTTCTAAAAGAACGGAAGTTCTTAACTGAATTAAGTAAAAACGAACAAGCAGAACTTGCAGATTTGCTCAGTCGTTTAGCAGCAAATTTTGATATCGAAAATAACGATTAAATAACTCGCGCACCATGCACAGGGCCTGTTGCCCGAGCAACGCTTCCAACAACTCCACTTGCAGT
Source organism: Actinomycetota bacterium (assembly GCA_009699765.1). GTDB lineage: Bacteria > Actinomycetota > Actinomycetes > Nanopelagicales > Nanopelagicaceae > Planktophila. The sequence continues at coordinate 10,289 of WLNN01000032.1, read as the reverse complement.
AAGTGCAACTGCTAAATCAAGTCCCGCTTCTTCATCAGCAACAAGAAAAGCAACTGTTGGACCAGAGCCAGAGACAATCGCGCCGAGCGCACCGTAATCACGGCCAACTTCAAGAACAAGAGATAACGCAGGGCGTAATGAGCATGCCGGATTCTGTAAATCATTTGTAAGTGCTTCTCCGACTGCAGTCGGATTGCCAGTGAGAAGTGCCTGCATCAGAGCGTCGCTCACCCTTGGTTCTGCGACTTCAAGTTCTGCCCGCATACGATCGCACTCTGCATAGACCGCGGGAGTTGAAAGCCCAACTGTTGAGAGTGCAAAAACCCAGTGGTAGGTACCACGTGAAAGTGCTGCAGTTAGTTGATCACCGCGACCTGTACCGACTGCGGTGCCTCCGGCAATCATGAAGGGAACATCGCTTCCAAGTTGAGAGGCGAGATCAAGAAGTTCTTCCCTGCTCGCTTCTAAGCGAAATAAAGCATCCATAGCAATCAGTGTTGCTGCGGCATCAGCTGATCCCCCTGCCATTCCGCCTGCTACTGGAATAGATTTCTTGATTTCAATATGAACATCCACATCGAGATCAAATTTGTCACCAATTAGTTGAGCCGCTTTAACCGCTAAATTTGAACCATCTTCCGGGACGCCATGTGTTTGATCACCAGTAACAGCAATCGTCACTCCGCTACCTGCATGTGATTTTGAAATTGTGACTTCATCAAAGATAGATACTGCTTGGAAAACTGAGACAAGGTTGTGATAGCCGTTTGATTCTCGTGGGCCGACAGATAATTGCAAATTAACCTTTGCAGGTACTCGCACGGTAATTGAATTTAGGGCCACGTTAAGACCCTATCGCTAATTCATGACGAGCTATAGATACAAATGCCGAAATATCTAGCGCTTCACCACGAAGAGTTGGATCTATGCCTGCACCCGATAGGACGGCTTCTGCTGGCGCAGAACCTCCGTAGCGAGCAGAGAGCGCAGAACGCAACATTTTTCGGCGTTGTGCGAATGCGAGATCAATAATTGCGAAAGTTCTTTTACGTAGAGCTTCATCGCCTGGTGTTGCGCGGCGAGTAAATGCCACAAGCTTTGATTCAACATTTGGCACAGGCCAGAAAATCTGGCGAGAGACTACTCCAGCTCCAGTTACATCAGCCCACCATGCTGCTTTAACACTGGGCACTCCATACTCTTTCGTTGAAGGCGAAGCAGCAAGGCGATCAGCTACCTCTGCTTGCACCATAACTACACCGCTGCGCAATGTTGGAAATATCTCAAGCATGTGCAGAAATACTGGCACTGAAACGTTGTATGGAAGATTTGCAATCAATACCGTTGGATCAACTGGCAATGAATCAATCTGAAGCGCATCACGATTGATGACAGTTAATTTCTCTGGGCTCTCTGAATGCTTTGCCACAGTAATTGGCAGTTGATCTGCAAGTCTCTTATCTATTTCTACAACAATTACATGCGCCGCTTCTTCCATCATCGCCAGTGTTAGTGATCCAAGACCGGGACCAATCTCAAGTGCAATATCTCCGGCCTGCAATCCCGCGGTGCGCACAATTTTTCGACAGGTATTTCCATCATGGACAAAGTTTTGACCTAAAGATTTCGATGGCTTGATCTCGAGAGCATCCGCAAGCTCACGGATCTCTGCTGGTCCCAGCAGGCTCATGCAAACGATCCGAAAACGCGCTCGGTGTTTATCGATAGCGCTTCACAGAGCTCTGCCAAATCTTCACTTCGCTCTGCAGCCATCGCGCGAACAATCGTTGGGATCTGTGCAGGAGTGTTCTGCATTCCGCGATAAGGGGTTGGAGCCAAGAATGGCGAATCAGTCTCAACTAATAATTGGCTATGCGGTACCAGTTTTACAGCCTCACGAAGTGCCGGCGCGTTTTTAAATGTCATGGTTCCGGCAAATGACAAGATATATCCGCGGTCAATACATTTCTTTGCCATTTCAACATCGCCAGAAAAACAGTGAAAGACAGTCTTCTCTGGAGCGCCTACCTCAAGTAATACTGAGAGAACATCGTCATGTGAATCGCGATCATGGATGACCAGAGCCTTATTTGTCTTCTTAGCGAGCTCAATATGGCGCTTAAATGATTCTTGCTGCACGCCTCTGAGTTCTGGTGGTGTGCGGAAATAATCGAGTCCAGTTTCACCAATTGCTCGAACGCGTGGCAACTGTGCCAGCCGTTCAATAACGGCAAAATCTGTATCAAGATTATCTACCACAGGTGCTTCATTGGGATGGAGTGCAACTGCTGCAAGAACTCGTCCTGGATAAAGGTTAGCAAGGGCGGCGCACCACTCGGATTGCTCTGCTGAATATCCGACCTGTACAACTCGATTGACTCCAACAGATTCTGCTTCATCTAGAATTTTACGAACAGATTCTGAATCTGGTGAATCATTTGTGATGATTTCGATATGTGCATGCGCATCAGCTACTGCGATTGGTAGCGGTTCTGGCAGCGGAGCAAACTCACGATCAATATCGCGATTGTGGCGATCAGCCATAAGAGATTATTCCTTCACCTCAAGGCGTGGGAACAATACGGGAGTCTTAGTAACAGTCGCTCCTTTAGGAAGTTGCCCCCATGTTGCAACTTCGCTAATTTTTTGTGAAGCGAGTTCGCCGAGGACTGTCTTGGCACCGAGTGATTCCCAAAGAATTTCTGTTGTTCCGGGCATTACTGGATGCAAAAGAATTGCCAATGCGCGAAGTGATTCTGCAGTGTTGTAGAGAACATCCTCAAGTACTTGTTGGTTTGCGGGATCCTTAGCAAGAATCCAAGGCTCTTTAATGGTTACAAAACCATTGACCTGCTTACAGAAATCCATAATTGCATTAATTCCACCTTGGAAATCAAGGGCAACCATCGCAGCATCAGCCTTTGCAACGGTCTCTTGAAGAGAGGTAGAGAGTTCTTTATCTTGTGCGACTGCAGGAAGAACTCCACCGCAATACTTTTCAACCATCGCAGCAAGGCGTGATGCGAGATTCCCGAAGTCATTTGCAAGTTCTGATGTGTATCTAGCGCTCATATCTTCCCAAGAGAAAGATCCGTCACTGCCAAATGGAATCGCGCGTAAGAAGTAATAGCGGAATGCATCTACACCGAAATGATCAGTGATATCTGCTGGAGCAATACCAGTGAGCTTTGATTTACTCATCTTCTCGCCGCCAACAAGCAACCAGCCATGTGCAAATACTTTCTTAGGGATTGCTACTCCAGCTGCCATTAACATCGCTGGCCAAATCACCGCATGAAAGCGCAAGATATCTTTGCCGACTAGGTGAACATCGGCGGGCCAAGTCTCGGCAAACTTCTTGCCACCCTCACTCGATGGGTCATCGGTTAGACCAACAGCCGTTGCATAATTAAGAAGTGCGTCAAACCAGACATAAACAACTTGATCTGTATCCCAGGGGACTGGAATACCCCAATCGAAAGTTGAACGAGAAATTGAGAGATCACGAAGACCGCTCTCAAGAAATGCAACTACTTCATTTCGCGCAGATTCTGGTTGGCAGGCTTCTGGATCATTTTTATAGTGAGCTAAAAGTGGTTGTGCAAACTCTGAAAGTTTAAAGAACCAGTTAGTCTCTTTGACGTTCTCAACCGGCTTGCTATGAATCGGGCAGAGATTTCCTTCAAGCAAATCCCCGGGCAATTTAAATTCTTCACAACCAACACAATATGGACCTTCGAAATCACCTTGGTAGATAAACCCTGCGTCTTTAAGAGAAGTTAAAAAAGTCTGCACTCGATCCATGTGGCGTGGTTCAGTTGTACGAATAAAATCATCGTTAGCGATATTGAGAGCTTCCCAATTTGGTTTCCAAGCTTCTTCAACTAACTTATCTGCCCATGCTTGCGGAGCAACACCATTAGCTTCTGCTGTGCGCATTACCTTCTGACCATGCTCATCTGTTCCAGTTAGGAACCATACAGATTCACCGCGCTGGCGATGCCAACGAGTGAGAACATCACCGGCAACCGTTGTGTACGCATGACCAATATGCGGAGCATCATTGACGTAGTAAATCGGAGTCGTCAGATAGAAGGACTTCATCTGCGAATTCTAATTGGACTTTTTGTCTTCAACTACCGCGGCATAGACCAACTTCTTCGGTAAATCGAGCTCTTCTGCCACTGTTGCAATGGCCAATTTACGCTCCATACCGGCGGCCTCGAATTCACGAACACGTGCAACCATCTCTTCATTACTTTTTACAGCAGTTCCGACCTCAACGCCACCAAATACAAGAGTGATCTCTCCCAGGACTTCATGGCTTGTGGCCCAATTGACGAGTTCATCTAGCGTGCCACGAATGGTCTCTTCATACGTCTTCGTCATCTCACGACAAATCGCGCCATGTCGTGTTGCTCCCAAAATAGAACGCGCATCAATTAAGGATTCAAGAAGACGATGAGGAGCTTCAAAGACGACCATGGTGCGTTCTTCAAATCGAAGTGATTCATAAAACGAGATGCGCGCACCAGAGGTACGCGGTGCAAAACCTTCAAAAGTAAAACGATCGGTTGGTAGGCCACTTAGAGCAATTGCCATTGTTGGCGCACTTGGACCCGGAATCACATGCACTTCCAATTTTTCTGCAATCGCATCGCGCATCAAACGAAAACCTGGATCGCTAATTGTCGGCATGCCGGCATCAGAGAGGACCAAAACATTTCTTCCTTCGCGCAATAAAGTCAGCAACTCTTGCGTGCGGTCGGTTTCGTTGCCTTCAAAGAATGAGAGAACTTTTGCAGTAAAGGTCGCTCCGATATCTGAGGCCAATCTATGAAAACGGCGCGAATCTTCAGCGGCAATTATTTCGGCGCTTTCTATCGCAGCTTTAAGGCGAGCACTGGCATCGAGCGGATTTCCTAGAGGAGTCGCTGCAAGGATGAGTGCCATATGAGTATCTTCCCATATTCTTTACGCATGGTCGCCGCTATCGCTCCAATATTGATTGCAATGGCATCCTTCCTGCTTCGACTCTTTGATATCGGATCAATCAAGGCTTTTATTTTTGATGAGGTCTATTACGTTGATGGTGCGCGCGATTTATTAAAGTACGGAGTTGAGGTAAGCGGTAAAAACCCAGAGTTTGTAGTGCATCCGCCTGTTGGCAAATGGATGATTGCATCAGGAATAAAAGTATTTGGTGATAACCCCCTCGGATGGCGAATTGCGACCGCAGTTGTAGGTTCATTGATGATTTTGATTGTGGCACTTATTGCCCACCGCCTCTTCTACTCACCGCTATTGACGGGCCTTGCTAGTGCGCTAATGGCACTTGATGGATTAGCCCTTGTGCATTCAAGAACATCTTTACTTGATAATTTCTTAGCTTTCTTCATTCTGATTTCTACATATTTCTTTATCGTTAGAAAATACTGGTGGACAGGTCTTTTCTTGGGTTTGGCGTTAGCCACAAAGTGGAGCGCAATTTATTTCATCGCACTCTTTGGAGTGATTGCGTTGTATCGAGCTTTCACTCATCACTCAGGCCGCAATTTAATTAGGCCGTCACTATCTAGAATCGGTGCATTTGGAATTCTTCCCGTTGCTATTTATATAACTTCGTGGGCAGGATGGTTTTTCTCTGATCGTGGTTGGGATCGCGACCATTCCAATAATCCAATCGCTTCATTTATTTTTTATCATCAGCAGATGTTGGGCTTCCACACCGGATTAACTCAAAAACATAATTACCAATCTAATCCGTGGTCTTGGCTTGTAATGGGGCGTCCAACGAGTTTTCATTATCAATCACCGAGTACCTGTGGTGCTGATTCTTGTTCGCAAGAAGTTCTCGCGCTTGGAACGCCACTTTTGTGGTGGGCGGGAACAATTGCAATTGCAGTCGTTTTAGGGTTTTGGGTGCGTTCTCTGCTGACTCGGAATTTTGATTCTGCAGTCACAATTATTACTACTGGGATGGCTGCCGGTTATCTTCCTTGGTTCTTCTTCCAGCAGCGGACAGTCTTTACATTTTATGCGATTGTTTTTGAGCCGTTTCTAATCCTTGCATTGGTTTATTGCGCAAAATTGTTCTTAACGTCTGCGCGACGTAAAAGTGAACGTGCGTACTTTTTAGGGCAAATCACAATTCTTGGTTTGGTTGCCCTAGTCGCCATAAATTTCATATATTTCTTGCCACTTTATATGGGTCAAGTAATGACATATGAGGCATGGCATGCGCACATGTGGTTTGCGAGCTGGATTTAAAAAGTATTACTGATTCGCTGCGCGATTTATGCGCAGGCGTTCGACTGCTTCATCCGCAAGCTGCTGATCGAAAATCTCATCGCGCGACGGTGCGGCCGCATTGAGAGCTGCAATTTCGAGCGCTTCCTGCTGATCACTCCATTTACCTGGCTCAGTGAGGTCAATAACTCGCTTTGGTGCAACTGCCTTCGCTGCATTCACGTAGGTAGGAAGTGGAATTTCATTTGGCTGCCACTCCGCACGCGCAGCAGCGGTTCCTTTTGGAAGAAGTGTTATTCCAGTGAGCTCACGTTCAGCAAAAGGAATCCAATGTTCGGTCGAAGATTTTGGAGTAACAACGTCAGAGAGATTTGTGTGCGATACACCTTCAGTACGACGATGCATCTGATCCATGCGGCGATGCTGGATTGCCTCAGCATTGGCCTGGCGACGAACATGTGCAACGTAGAGAATCAATCCTGTTATTGGAATAAGAATTGAAGTGACTGCGAGAGTATTCATGATGACTCCTGCCAATGTTGCTGTGAATGTGGTTGCAATAATTAAAAAGATTATTCGGCGACGAAGTAATCTTTGAGCTACACGGGCGACGTGATCAACATCGGTGTAAATGACTCCGGTACCAATTTTTGCTCCGGGAGTATTACCTGCGACTGCACGAAGTGCACTTTTATAATTCTCAACATGTTTTCCAGAGAATTCATTCTTGTTATGTATCCAGCGTGGCAAAAAATAGGCTACCCACATGCCCACTATTGCTAGATAAATAATTCCCGACGCCATGATGGGCCAAGATTAGTTGGAGAGGGTTAAAAGCTTTGGGATTTACGAGGGTTTTATTTGATTAAATCGTTAATTTTTACAAAGCAGATGTGGTCGCGCCAAGCCCCCGAGATGTGTAGAAATTCAGCTCGATTGCCTTCAATGTGGTAGCCAGATTTCATCGCAACCCTGATTGAAGCTGCATTTTCTGGTCGTATATTGATTTCAATTCTATGTAAGCCGAGGGCGTCGAATGCGTATTTGGTAAGGGTTGAAACTGCATCAGTTGTGAAGCCGCGGCCCGCATAATTGCGATCGATCCAATACCCAATATGCGCGCCACGAAGTGCGCCATAAATAACGCCGCCCATCGTGATTTGTCCGACGAGATTATTGCCCGACCAGACCATAAATGAATACGAACGCCCCGCACGTGCTTCACGCTGAAGCGCTCTGACCATTGCATAAAAAGAAGGTCGCTTCGAAATGAAGTCACTTGCTGGCGCACCTACTGGAGTCATTGGAAGTGAAGCCTCCCAGGGCGCTAAATACTCTTTATTTTCCGAACGAACCCGGTTCCACTGTGCGCGATCTCGAAATCGAGGTGGCCTCAATTCAATTAAATCTCCGTGAAGGGTTACTGGCCACATGATGCGCTCTAAATGTAACGTCGCTCTAGAACTACAACGGTGACTTCTGTGCCTGCAGCAATCTTGCCGTCGGATTCGTTCACGGCAATGAGCGCATTGGCATCCGAGAGCGTTGCTTGCTCATCTTGTGATCCAAGTGGGGTAACAGATTTTCCATCTTCACTGAGAATTGCACGGACGTAGGTGCGAACACCGGCTGTTGAGCTCAAGCCTTTCTCGAGGCGAGCCTTAACTGATGGTCGGTGAATCGTTGCCGCACCAAGCATGGTGCGAATCATTGGGCGAACTAAAAGTTCAAAGGAGATGTATGCGGCAATCGGATCACCTGGAAGAGTGACAACTGGAATTTTATCGGGGCCGATTTGGCCGAAGTTATGACGACCGCCAGAATCAATGGCCACCTCGGCTGCGGTTACTTCGCCCATTTTTTGTAGGGTGCGAGTGATTAAATCAAAAGAATCATCATGACGCTCACCGCTGATAATGATTAAGTCTGCTCGTACTAATTGATCTTCAATTGCATTTTGAAGTTGATCTTCATTTTCTGGAATCGAATGTACGCGATACGCAACTGCGCCAGTTTCTCTAACTGCAGTTGTTAGCAGCCAAGAATTGGTCTCGTACTCTTCATCACCAACAAGATCGATTCCGGGTTCGACTAAATCTGGGCCAGCTGAAATTACGACTACGCGTGGATGCGGGCGTGTAGGTAGATGGTCAAGACCAATTGATGCAGCTAAGCCGATCTGTGTTGAACGAATTCTGCTGCCGGACTTCATGACAAGACGTTCGCCTGCATAAACATCTTCGGCGAGAGTTGCACCATGTGCATCAAGAAGCGGCATATCGAATGGTTCGAGCGGATTGCAGAGATTCAAAAGTGAGGTGAGAACCTCATCAACTCGCATTCGATCGGACATAGCCAGTAACCTTACTTGTTGGATGGGTCTTTTTATGTGATTGAAATAGGAGATTTCAATGTCAACCGGTCGTGCTGATGTTAAGTCTAATCTTCGACGTCGTCTGCGCGCGCAAAGGGAAGAGCGTTACATAGAACACAATCTCCTACATTTACTAACGCTTCCAGAATTTTCTAAAGCCACTGTAATTGCCTCATATTTTTCCTATGGCTACGAACCCAACACTATTGAACTCAATCAATCCATTATTAACTCCGGTAAAACGCTTCTTCTCCCTCGAATAGAAGGAGATCAAATTATTTGGGTTCAATGGAACGGGCTCTCTGAAAATTTGAAAGCAAATGGAAATATTCAAGAACCACTCGGATCGGCATTTGAAAATCTTGAAGCGATTGATCTTGTTTTGGTTCCTGCTCTTGCGATAGATCCTGAAGGTTTTCGACTAGGGCAAGGTGGCGGCTATTACGACCGCGCACTCCCTAAATTGCGTGCTTGGAAACACGGAGTTGTATTTAACTTTGAGAAAATGGAACACGACCTACCGCGCGATTCTTGGGATGTACCGGTTAGCAGCTGGTGATTAAGGAAGATTACGCGCAATGACAATGCGCTGAATCTGATTTGTTCCCTCATAGATTTGAGTAAGTTTGGCATCGCGCATCATTCGCTCGACCGGGTAATCGCTTACATAACCATATCCACCAAGGATTTGAACAGCGTCAGTAGTTACCTTCATTGCAACATCAGAGGCGAGGGTCTTACATGCTGCCGAATAGAATTTAAGGTCAGCATCATTGCGCTCACTCTTTGCAGCGGCGGTATATGTAAGTTGTCTTGCCGACTCGATAGCAATTGCCATATCGGCTAACATAAATTGAACTCCCTGGAAATCAAATATTTCTTTCCCAAATTGCTTGCGCTCATGTGAATATTTCTTCGCCGCATCAAAAGCTCCTTGGGCAAGGCCTAGGGCTTGTGCAGCAATTGTGATTCGGGTGTGATCAAGAGTGTCCATCGCGAGTGCAAAACCTTTTCCGATTTCAGAGATACGACGATCATCACCGATAATCACGTTATCGAAATAGACTTCGCGAGTAGGAGATCCTCGAAAACCCATCTTCTTCTCAGGGGCACCAAATGAAACACCAGAATCACTTTTTTCTACGACAAACGCGGTGATGCCTTTAGAGCCAAGTGTTGGATCAGTCTGAGCAATAACGGTATAAAACTCAGATACACCAGCATTGGAAATCCATTTTTTACTTCCATTAATGATCCAGTTATCGCCATCTCTTACCGCTTTAGTCTTTAGCGCCGCGGCATCTGATCCAGATTCGGATTCGGAGAGGCAGTATGAAAAACCTTTTCCCTTAGCTAACTGCGGAAGCCATTTATTTTTTTGTTCGGTATTTCCACCAAGAATTAAAGGTAGCGAGCCCAGCTTATTGACAGCAGGAATAAGTGAAGAAGAGCCACATACTCGTGCGATTTCTTCAATAATGATTACAACAGCTAGAGCATCCGCTCCATCGCCACCGTTTTCCGTTGGAACATGTGAGGCAAAGAGACCATTTTTAAGCAATGCGTCGTGAGCTTCTTGCGGATAGCGATGATCTTCATCCACTGAATGTGCAAAGGGTTCAATTTCTTTCGCTGCAAGTGCGCGCACGCTTTCGCGAAGGTCGCG
>WLNN01000031.1 GCA_009699765.1 Actinomycetota bacterium | reverse complement strand
TGGCTTCTAGGTGGTCGGATGCCGGAGGAGTCGTGATTAATGGTTTGGAACTTTTGCTATATCAGGGAATACATCAACTTGGCCTAGCTCTTCAGGCCGATCTTGATGAAATTTCGCTTGCGAAACATTTGCGACCTATATTGCAGAAAGCTCATCGTTAATCCACAGGTAAGTTTTTTAGGTTCGAGATGACGATACATTCTCGAGATGATCAAGTTTCTTCTATTGCTTCTCACTCTATATATTTCTGTCGTCGACATTCGCTCTCAGAAGATTTCAAATCGCTCAAATTTAGCCCTAGCTGCAGTTTTGATCTCTGATTCACACACTCTCTCGATACTAATGACTTTGCTATATACGGTGATAGCTCTGGCCTTATCTATATTGATTAATCTAGGTATGGGAGATTTCAAGTTAGTTGTAGTGCTTTTACTGACACAGAGCGCGGTTTTAATATCCCACCAATATTTCTCGCTCTTCCTCGCTTGCGCCTCTTTGACACTAGTGACTTCAACGTTGGCTCGAAAGGGCATCAAGGGCTCGGTTGCCTTTGGTCCAACAATTCTGCTGCCTTTTACTGCGATCTATCTCGTTATGTGAGGCGTTCCCGCTTTTTAAGGTGCGAGTAAGTGGCTCTTTCTGCGACAATACGGCCATGCGTTGGATTACTGCTGGTGAATCACATGGCCCCGCCCTCTCTGCAATCGTTGAAGGCTTACCTGCCCATATTCAAATTTCAACCGCTGACATCGATTTCCATTTAGCTCGACGCCGACTGGGAACCGGTCGAGGAGCTAGACAAACTTTTGAGGCAGATAAAATCTCCATACTTGGCGGAGTTCGCTTGGGCGAGAGCCAGGGCGGTCCGATTTCGATTCAAGTTGGAAACAGCGAATGGCCGAAGTGGGAAAAAGTAATGTCAGCCGATGCGCTTCCAATTGATGAGATTAAGGATTTGGCACGCAATGCACCGTTATCTCGCCCACGTCCTGGCCATGCCGATCTCGTTGGAATGCAGAAGTACGATTTTGACGATGCACGACCAATTTTAGAACGAGCAAGTGCAAGAGAGACGGCGGCCAGAGTTGCTCTCGGTGCTATAGCGCGTGCCTTCATCAAGCAAAGTGTTGGAATTGAAATTCTAAGTCATGTTACTTCAATCGGCAGCGCAGCAATTTCCGAAAATCTTCCACTACCTACTCCTTCCGATATGTCTCGAGTAGATGCTGACCCAGTCCGCTGTGCCTATCCAGAATATTCAGCGGCGATGGTTGCAGAGATCGAATCCGCCCATAAGGATGGAGACACACTTGGTGGAGTCTGCGAAATTCTTGCTTACAACCTTCCTCCAGGCCTCGGTTCCCATGTGCATTGGGATCGACGACTCGACGCACGACTTTCAGCAGCGATGATGGGTATTCAAGCGATTAAGGGCGTAGCAATCGGTGATGGCTTCACATCAGCAACTCGTCGTGGATCAATGGCTCATGATGAAATTGAAAAGAATTCAGCGGGAAAGATTGTGAGACGTACAGATCGCGCAGGGGGCACTGAAGGCGGAATGTCCAACGGTGAAGTTCTGCGGGTATCCATTGCTATGAAGCCGATTTCAACTGTTCCAAAGGCGCTAGACACGATCGATGTATCTACTGGTGAGGCAGCTAAGGCCATTAACCAGCGTTCTGATGTGTGTGCGGTTCCGGCAGCTGGAATTGTTGGAGAAGCAATGGCTGCCTTAGTTCTCGCCGAGGCAGTGCTCGAGAAATTCGGCGGAGATTCAGTCGGAGAAACTCGACGCAACTATCTCTCATATATGGAAAATCTTCGCTTTAAGTAAATGGCGCCTCGTATCATCTTGATTGGGCCAATGGGCTCAGGTAAGACAACAGTTGGTAAGCACATTGCAATGGATTTTGGGATTACCTTCCGTGACACTGATGAAATGATTGTTTCGCAGTCAGGTCGCGAAATTTCTGAAATATTTATTGAAGATGGTGAAGAAGCTTTTCGAAAATTGGAGAAGATAATTCTTCGCACGGCTCTTTTAGAAGATGAAACCATTCTCGCCCTAGGTGGGGGCGCGTGTGTCAGCATAGATGCACAGTCAGCATTGAGAGCGAGTGGGGCATTTATCGTCTATCTCAAAATTTCGCTTTCTCAGGTGTCTTCCCGTGTTGGTTTCAATCAAGGTCGTCCTTTATTAATGGGTAATCCACGTCAGCAATGGCAGACACTCATGAATGAGCGAGCCCCCATTTACGAGGGAGTCGCAAACTATGTTGTTGAAGTTGATAATAGATCCGTTGCAGATATTGTTACTGAAATCGGAATCGCCTATGAATTAAGAGGTAAGGGGATCGAAAATGGCTGAAATAACAGTCACGGCCGAGCGCGAGTATAAGGTTCGAATTACCGGAGATTGGCGTGGAGATTTATCGCCTTTCGCAACGAAACGTTCTCGAGTTGCAGTGATTTACTCTGCAACGATGGCGTCGTCGATGCCAAATTTTTCCTTTGGTAGCGCAGAGGTCGTAACACTCGAGGTGCCTGATGGTGAAGCGGGCAAAAGTTCAACAGTCATTAACTATCTTTGGAATAAATTGGGTGAAAAAGGATTCACGCGAAGTGATTTAATCGTTGCGATAGGCGGAGGAACGGTTACTGATTTAGCAGGCTTTGCTGCTGCTTCGTGGTTACGCGGAATAGACTGGGTTGCAATTCCTACAACCCTGGCTGGCATGGTTGATGCTTCCGTAGGCGGAAAGACAGGAATCAACTCCCCATATGGAAAAAATTTAATAGGAGCCTTTCATTCACCTATCTCGGTGATTATCGACCCGTCTTGGCTATCAACGCTCAGTGATCGCGACTTTACAGCAGGTCTTGCCGAAGTAATTAAGTGTGGCTTTATTGATGATGCGCAAATATTGGAAATAATTGAAGGCAAAGATGTTGCTGCAATTCGCAGTAACGGCGCTCTTGTTGTGAATTTAATCGAACGCTCTGTTGCAACTAAAGCTAAGGTTGTAAGTGCGGATTTTAAAGAATCAGAACTTCGAGAAATCTTGAACTACGGCCATACCTTTGGACATGCGATTGAGAGAGTTTCGGATTATTCAATTAGACACGGCGAGGCCGTCTCGATTGGAATGGTCTTTGTTGCAGAGTTAGCTGCCTCACGTGGCCTCATTACTGAGCAGGTTCTGCGGAGTCACCGCGAGATTCTTAAGGCTGTAGGTCTGCCTACCTCACTCGCAAATATCGCCGGTTCGACAAATTGGGATGCACTGTATTCGGCCATTGCCTTAGATAAGAAATCTCGCGGTAATTCAATTCGCTTTGTTGTTTTGAACGATATCGGAGTTTGTGACCGAATTGAGGGTGTCACAGAGGAAGAATTAAAGGCGACTTATGAGAGGGTTCTCCAATGAAGGTACTAGTAATTAATGGTCCCAATCTTTCACGTCTCGATATTCGTGACTCCTCGATTTACGGGGACCTCTCTTATCCAGCGTTGGTTGAATTTGTTACTCAGGCAGCCACGGATCTAGGGTTTGAGGCTGATGTTCGCCAAAGCGATCAGGAGTCAGAGATTATCGGCTGGCTTCATCAAGCAGCAGATTCGAAAACTCCAGTTATCATCAATCCAGCAGCTTTCACTCATTACTCATATGCAATTCGTGATGCAGCCGAACTCGTTAAGGCGCCACTCATCGAAGTTCATCTATCAAACCCACTTGCTCGAGAAGAATTTCGCCACACATCAGTGATATCTGGTATTGCGACTGGAACAATCGGAGGATTCGGCCCTGATTCTTACGCTTTAGCACTCAAAGCTCTCGCAACTCTCCTCAAGAAGTAGGGTAAACTCACCGCTTGTCTCCTGAACCTCAGGAAAATTGAACTGGAGTAAATCATGGCAACAACGAATGATCTAAAAAATGGCATGGTGCTCGATATTGAAGGCCAGCTATGGACAGTCGTTGAGTTCCAACATGTGAAGCCAGGCAAAGGCCCTGCTTTCGTTCGAACGAAGCTTAAGCAAGTACTTAGCGGCAAAGTAATTGATCGCACCTTCAATGCTGGCGTAAAGGTAGAGACAGCGGTCGTTGAAAAGCGCGAAATGACATTCCTATACAAAGAAGGCGATGATTTCGTCTTCATGGATGATGTCAATTTTGATCAGATGAATATCTCTGAGGCTACTGTCTCCGATGCAGCAAATTACATGCTCGAAAATACTGGTGCCATTGTCGCAATCCATGAAGGCAATCCACTCTTTATTGAATTACCAGCTTCTGTGGCTTTGAAAATTACATACACAGAGCCAGGATTGCAAGGCGATCGCTCTTCTGGTGGAACAAAGCCAGCAACGGTTGAGACCGGCATTCAGATTCAAGTTCCGCTGTTTATCAAGCAGGACGAAGTTGTTATGGTCGATACGCGTGATGGTTCGTATCAGGGCCGCGCTAACTAGTGAGTGCTCGCAGTAAAGCGCGTAAGCAAGCTTTAGATATTCTTTACGAAGCCGATATCCGCGACAAGGATGCGCAAGGAATTTTAGATTCACGCGAAGTCATAGAAGAAGGTCCTGATGCACGTCCAATTCGAGATTTCACTCGCGAGTTGATTTCTGGTGTTAGCACCAATAAGCGCAAGATTGACGAACTCATTACTACATATGCGCAGGGCTGGGATATGGATCGGTTAGCAGCGGTAGATCGTAATATCTTGCGACTTGGAATCTATGAAATCGTATGGAGCGAAGAACTAGATGATTCCATTGCCATCGATGAGGCAATTACATTAGCGAAGGATTTATCCACCGATGATTCGGCAGCCTTTATCCATGGCCTACTAGGAAAGATTGCATCGATAAAGGATTCAATCGCCCGTTGATTCTCCTCTCCAGCTTAAACAGCTTTAAAGAGAAAGCCGTTCAATTTCATAAGGTTGTAAAGCTCATCGAGGTCTAGGTTACTAATCAAAGTGAGATTCTCATTGTCACTCTTTCGGATAGAAATTATTTCACCATTCCAATCTGAACGTTTTTGAACAATAAGAGAGAGATACTTCCGTACATTCAAAAGCGGTTCCGCTAAATCTTGAAGACGATTAACTCGCCGAACATCAAAGATCAATCTCTCGTTCTTCTGAGCATGGGAAATCGTCGCCTCAGTGAAGAAGTACTGAATAGGGACTTCGTATATTTGGCACAGTTGTTCTAGCCTTGCAAGAGAAATGGCTCTAGTTCCACGTTCGTATGAGCCGAGAACTACCGCCTTAACCTTGCCCATACTCAATTTCTCGAAATCATCGAGAGTGAGCCCCCTTTTACGCCGCAAATCCCGCAAAAGGCCGGCGCATCTAATTTCAATAGTACTTGTACTCATAGAGACTCCTCTTTATCCCGCTTGGCTGGGGCGAGCGGGGTGGATACGTTATTGGAAGTGCGAATCCGGCGTTATGTCCATCCACAGGCATCTTCGACTCAGTGGTAAAGTACGGCCACGTTCCTTTAACGACCTGTCCAGAGAGGCAGGAAAGGAGAAGTACATGAGCGCTGCTCTTACAGATGCCGATATATCACGTGCATTGACTCGGATCTCGCATGAGATTCTTGAGCGAAATTCTGGATCAACATCAATCACTATTTTGGGTATTCCCACTCGTGGTGCCCATCTGGGCTACCGTCTTGCAAAGATTATCGAAGGCATTGAGGGCGTACCGGTCCAAGTTGGAACACTTGATATCACCTTGCATAGAGATGACCTGAGACTTCGCGCACCGCGAGCTTTGATGGAAACGGTTATTCCATCAATAGGTATCGAAGGTCGAACTGTTGTGCTTGTTGATGATGTGCTCTTTTCTGGCAGGACAATTCGTTCTGCTCTTGATGCACTTGGAGAGGTTGGAAGACCCGAGCGCGTACAGCTAGCGGTATTGGTCGATCGTGGCCATAGGGAACTTCCAATAAAAGCTGACTTCGTAGGAAAGAATCTTCCGACATCGAAGAGTCAGAGCGTCAAAGTGCATTTATTGGAGCATGACGGAAGAGACGAAGTCTTAATTGAAGGAGAGAATTCATAATGAAGCACTTGCTCTCCATCAACGATCTCGACAAGGATTTTGCAATTACTATTCTTGATACCGCAAACGAAATGGCACGAGTCTCAGAAGGACCAGTAAAAAAGTTACCAACTTTACGTGGAAAGACAGTCGTAAATCTCTTTGCAGAAGATTCAACGCGTACAAGAATATCCTTCGAGGCCGCAGCTAAACGTCTATCCGCAGATGTTATTAACTTCACGGCAAAGGGATCAAGCATTAGCAAAGGTGAATCCCTAAAAGATACTGCACAGACTCTGCAAGCACTTGGCGCGGACGCAGTTGTAATTCGTCACCCAGCATCAGGTGCGGCTCATCGTCTGGCACAGGGACGTTGGATGAATGGAACGGTAATTAATGCTGGAGATGGAACGCACGAGCACCCTTCGCAAGCCTTATTGGATGCATACACAATTCGCAAACATCTAGCAGGAGGTAAGGGCGATCTCAAAGGTTTGCGTGTAGCAATTGTCGGTGACATCTTGCATTCAAGAGTTGCTCGTTCGAATGTTCTACTCCTTACTAAACTCGGAGCTGAGGTTGTTTTAGTTGCCCCTCCCACACTGCTGCCACATGAAGTTCAAGCTTGGCCGGTAAAGATTTCGTATGATTTCAATTCGGTCTTACCAACGGTAGATGCGATTATCATGCTACGAATACAGCAAGAGCGAATGAGCGATCTCTACTTTCCATCAGACCGTGAATATTCAACACTTTTCGGAATCAATTCTGAGCGTCTAGCACTCACTAAGAGTGGTTCAATATTGATGCATCCCGGTCCTATGAATCGCGGTCTAGAAATCAGTGCAGAAGTGGCTGACAGTGCGCAATCAGTTGTTGTAGAACAGGTGGCAAATGGCGTATCGATACGCATGGCAATTCTCTATCTCTTTATCGCAGGAAGTCAGGAGCTAGTAAATGGTTAAGAAGATTCTTATTAAAGGTGGATCGATTCTCGGTGAAACGAAGATGGATATCCTCATCACCGATGGACTCATCTCTGAAATCGCTACAAATATCGAATCAGTTAGTACAGAGATTATTGACGCGACGGGGTTTGTAATCCTCCCTGGGTTTGTAGATCTACACACTCATCTTCGCGAACCAGGTCGCGAGAATTCAGAGACGATCGCTACCGGTTCGTTGGCTGCCGCGCGCGGTGGATACGTCGCAGTAAGTGCGATGGCCAACACGTTGCCCGTAGCTGATACATCAGCAATCGTGGAACAAGTATTAGCGATAGGAAAGAGTGTAGGACTCGTTGATGTATTTCCTATCGGTGCGGTAACAAAAGGACTCGAAGGCCACGAGTTAGCAGATCTTGGTTCAATGGCGCATTCAAATGCGAAAGTTCGAGTTTTTAGCGATGATGGAAATTGCGTCTCCGACCCATTGATGATGCGTCGAGCTCTCGAATACGTTAAACAATTTGATGGAGTAATTGCCCAACATGCACAAGATCCTCGCCTCACCGAAGGGGCTCAGATGAATGAAGGTGCAGTGGCCTCGACCTTAGGTCTAAAGGGATGGCCGGCGGTCGCGGAGGAAGCAATTATCGCTAGAGATATTCTTCTGGCAAATATGGTTGGCTCTAGATTGCATATATGCCACGTGACTACAAAGGGTGGAGTTGAAATAATTCGTTGGGCAAAGTCACAAGGCATGAAGGTTACTGCGGAAGTCACACCGCATCACTTACTACTTACTGATGAATCAGCCAACAGTTACGACCCAATTTACAAAGTTAATCCTCCATTGCGTACGCAATCTGATATCGAAGCACTTCGTGAAGCACTTGTTGATGGAACAATCGACATTATTGGTACTGATCACGCTCCACACCCAGTTGAAAGTAAAGAGTGTGAGTGGCAGAACGCCGCATTCGGTATGGTCGGTCTTGAAACAGCATTTCCAATTCTTTACACGACTCTTATAAAGAATGGCCGAATCTCTTGGCAACGAGCTACTGAAGTTATGAGCTCTGCACCCGCCAGAATTGGTGGTTACTCCAACCATGGACGCACAATCTCCGTCGGGGAACCTGCTCATATTGCAATAATCAATCCAAGCGGCAAATTTGTTGTAGACCGAGCAAAATTAGCCTCTAAGAGCAAGAACACACCATTTCACGGCATGGAGTTTGAGGGAATTGTAGTGGCGACGTTATTTAATGGGCACCTAACGCATAAGGTCGGAAACTAATGAGTAAGGCATACCTAGTCCTTGACGATGGACGAATTTTCGAAGGGCGCTCTTGGGGCGCTCGAGGAAAAACTTTTGGTGAAGCGGTTTTTCAAACTGGAATGACGGGCTACCAAGAGACATTGACCGACCCCTCATATCACCAACAAGTTGTCGTTATGACCGCCCCTCACATTGGAAACACCGGTGTCAACCTTGAAGATAACGAATCTTCAAAGATTTGGGTGGCTGGCTTTGTGGTACGAAATCCTTCTTCTATTACAAGTAATTGGCGAAGCACCTCAGATCTTGAGGAAGAGTTGATTCGCCAAGGTATTGTTGGGATTTCGGCAGTTGATACTCGTGCTATCACTCGACATCTACGTGATCGTGGGGCGATGAAAGTTGGCATATTTTCGGATTCTGAAATTTCTCGAGAAGAGATGGTTATTGAGGTTCGAAAGCAAAATCCAATGTCCGGTGCGTATCTCTGTGGGGACGTATCCACTGAAGTTCCCTATCTGGTCCCTGCGATCGGAGAGAAGAAGTTCACCGTAGTCGCACTCGACTTGGGGATTAAAGCGGCAACACCCAGAAATATGGCTGAGCGCGGAATTGAAGTTCACGTGCTGCCCTATAACTCTAATCTAGAGGAAATTCTCTCCTATAACCCAGATGGTATTTTTCTATCTAATGGCCCCGGCGATCCATCAACAATGACAGATACCATCTCGCTAGTTCGTGAAATTTTGATTGAAGAAATACCAGTATTCGGCATCTGCTTCGGTCATCAGATCTTGGGCAGGGCCCTTGGTTTCGAAACGTATAAATTGCAATTTGGTCACCGTGGAATTAATCAACCAGTACTAGATCGAAATACTGGCAAGGTAGAAATTACTGCGCATAATCATGGCTTTGCACTGAAAGCTCCGACTGATGCGGTCTTTTCAACGGTCTTTGGACCGGGACAGGTTACTCATATTTGCTTAAATGACGGCGTCGTCGAGGGTCTAGAACTTTTAGAACGCGGAGCATTTAGCGTTCAATACCACCCTGAAGCTGCGGCTGGACCACACGATGCAAGCTATTTGTTCGATCGCTTCATTGCCTTGATGGAAAAATATCCACGAAAGGTGGTGACCCAGTAATGGCTTTAGATACATCGATTAAGAGCGTTCTTGTTATTGGCTCTGGGCCCATTGTTATTGGACAAGCATGTGAATTTGATTATTCCGGAACTCAAGCTTGTCGAGTTTTAAAGGCCGAGGGGATAAGAGTTATTCTTGTTAATTCCAATCCGGCGACAATCATGACGGATCCTGAATTCGCTGATGCGACGTACATTGAACCGATAACTCCTGAGTTTATCGAGCGAATTATTATCAAAGAAAAGCCGGATGCGGTTCTTGCAACTCTTGGTGGTCAAACCGCACTTAATGCTGCCATAGGAATGCATGAGGCGGGAATTCTTGAACGTCACAATGTTCGCCTTATCGGAGCTGACGTGCAAGCCATTCAACGAGGGGAAAACCGTGAACTCTTCCGTGCAATCGTGGAGAAGGTCGGGGGAGAATCCGCTAAATCAATAATTTGTCACACTCTTGAAGAAGTTATAGCTGCTGCAAATCTTCTGAATTACCCTTGCGTCATTCGACCTTCTTTCACAATGGGTGGCCTAGGTTCTGGAATTGCCTTTAATGAAGAGACTCTAAAACAAATCGCTGGTGCAGGATTGCGACATTCTCCCACCTCAGAAGTTCTCATAGAAGAATCAATCATCGGTTGGAAAGAGTACGAACTTGAAGTTATGCGGGATAAGGTCGATAACGTGGTTATCGTTTGTTCGATTGAGAATATCGATCCAATGGGCGTCCACACTGGTGATTCAATAACTGTGGCACCTGCACTCACTCTTACCGATGTCGAATACCAACGACTTCGAAATCTTTCTATCTCCATTATCCGTGAAGTTGGCGTTGATACGGGTGGTTGCAATATCCAATTCGCTGTAAATCCTGATAATGGGCGAATTATTGTTATTGAGATGAACCCTCGCGTCTCACGTTCATCTGCGCTAGCCTCAAAAGCTACAGGCTTTCCAATAGCTAAGATTGCGACCAAACTCGCAATTGGATACACACTTGATGAGATTAAGAATGATATTACCAAGGTTACTCCGGCTTCATTTGAACCAACCTTGGATTACATTGTTGTGAAGGCGCCACGTTTTGCCTTCGAAAAATTTCAGGATGCAGATCCAGGACTAACCACCACAATGAAGAGCGTCGGCGAAGCTATGGCTATCGGGCGCTCTTTCCCGGAAGCACTCATGAAAGCGCTACGATCGCTCGAGCGTAAAGAAGCAATTTTTAACTTTCCTTCCGATATTTCATCCATCAACGTTGGTGAGTTGCTAGAAGCAATGCGGATTCCTACCGAGTATCGACTACAACAAGTTCATCGCGCGCTTTGGGCTGGCGCAGATATAGAAGCAATATATGCAGCCACAAAAATTGACCGCTGGTATCTCAAGCAATTACAGGATATTAATGAAGCAGCTCGAGAGATTGCTCAGCCAGGCGAATTGAATTTAGATGCCCTCAAGTTTGCTAAATCGTTTGGTTTTTCAGATAAGCAGATAGCAGATTTGCGTGGGATTAATGAAGAAGATGTCCGTAAGGCTCGCCATCATCTTAATCTGCATCCGGTCTACAAAACTGTTGATACCTGTGCTGCAGAGTTTGAGGCGCATACTCCCTATCATTACTCGAGCTACGAGGACGAGACTGAGGTGCGCCCGCGTACCAGACCTGCTGTAATTATTTTGGGTTCAGGTCCAAACCGTATCGGTCAAGGGATTGAGTTTGATTACTCGTGTGTTCACGCCGCTTTCACCTTGCGAGAGGCTGATTACGAGACAGTCATGATCAATTGCAACCCCGAAACGGTTTCAACAGATTACGACACCAGTGATCGTCTCTATTTCGAGCCTCTTACATTGGAAGATGTTTTAGAAGTGATTCATGCAGAGACTCTTGCTGGCCCAGTCCTCGGCGTAATCACTCAGCTGGGCGGTCAAAC
>WLNN01000030.1 GCA_009699765.1 Actinomycetota bacterium | reverse complement strand
CGCGGGAGTGGTGAAATGGCAGACACGCAAGTCTTAGGAACTTGTGCTCCGGCGTGCGGGTTCAAGTCCCGCCTCCCGCACCAAAATTTTATTGTTGTTGATACTTTAACTACATGGCTAAACCATCGCGCGCGAAGATTAAGAAACTTCAATCAGAGGCGATGCGCGCTGCAGCCGATCGACGTGCAGCAAAAGTTGCTTCTCAAAACACAGCCACACGTGGAGAAGCAGAGATTGATCCTTATGCCAATACAGACGGTGAGTGGCGTGAAATGGGGTTAAATACCTCTGCCCGACGAGCACTCATTGATGATGGTCATTACAAATTAAGCGACCTTCGCAAAGTCTCGCTAGCTGCATTAAAAGAGCTCCCGGGGATGGATGCAAATTCAATTCGTATCCTTGTTTCAGAGATGAAAAAGAACGATATTCAATTCAGAAATTGAGTTTGCAAAATATCAATAAGAATAGAAACTAATTACCGTCCCAGTTAGACATTTCAACTGCAAACGTATCAAGTCCCATTGGACCGATTTTGAGGGCAAAAGTGTGGAACTTCTTCAATGAAAAATCTGAACCTAGGCGAGCTTTTGCATCTTCTCGTGCCTTCATCCATGCACGCTCGCCTACTTTGTAAGAGATAGCCTGACCTGGAAGTCCTAGATATCGATCACGTTCGCTCGCTGCAATTGCATCGGATTGAAGTGCTTTTTCAAAGAGAACATCTTTGACTGTATCCGCGTTCCAAACATTGCCATTCTCATCTTTATAACCAAGATGGACGCCGATATCTACAACTACTCGAGCTGCACGTAAAGCCTGATTTGATAGATAACCCATCTCAATTCCTGGTTCATCAAATGCACCAAGCTCATCCATAAAGCGCTCGGCGTACAAGGCCCAGCCTTCACCGTAGCCACTGATCCATGCCGATGCACGTTGGTAACGACTGAGGCGATCTTTCTCAATTGTTGTTGTTGCACATTGAAGGTGATGGCCCGGAACTGCTTCGTGATACCAAGTCGAAATCAGGTGCCACCAAGTAAATCCTTCTGTGCCTTGGCTTGGCAACCAGGTTGTTCCTGGGCGCGTTAAATCCTCTGATGGTGGGTTGTAATAAGGAGCTGTTCCGCTGCCTTCTGGTGCATACCGAGCTTCACATGTCTTGATGCGATCATCGATTTCAAAGTACTCACCATTCATTCGTTCAATGGTTTTATCGGTGAATTCTTGTAAGAAAGCGATGATGCCTTCCTTATCTTTAATGAAGTACTTCGGATCATTATCGAGTACATCGGCTACTTCACGAAGGGATTTAGCGCCTGGCTTAATCTTTTCGGCAATACTCCACATACGATCATTGATGCGTTTTAAATCTTGCACGCCCCATTCATATGTCTCGCGAAGATTGAGTTCTGCGCCGGTGAAGTAGCGCGCCCAGAGTGCATACCGTTCTTCTCCGACTGCATCGATGGGATTAGCGAATGGCAAATATTCATTTTTAAGATATGCGCCAAGTTTTGTACATGCGCCTTCCGCAAGAAGTGCATTGGCATGTATTTCTGGATGTTTTAATTCTGGGTCAAAGCGCTTCGCCATCGAGACATATCCGCCGTTTGCGTGGTTTGCAAGCTGATCGATAACACCTTCGACTTGACGTCGCGCAGCAGTCTTTCCCTTAACGGCGAGTGAAGAAATTGTTGTAACCCAGGAATCAAATGCTGCTCCTAGCGCTGCCAATCTGGCAGCGATATTTGCGAAGTCTGCATCAGTCTCATGCGGCATTAACTCGAAAACACCGCGCATATCTGAGACCGGAGAGGAGAGAACTGACCAAATCAAATGTTCTTCATCGGTATCGTGCAGTAATAAAGATGACTCGAGACGTTCTTGCATCACTTTCTGTGCGATTCGATCAATTTCGTCGATTGGCTTGAGCGCCATTAACTTCTTTAGCGAGTCCCGATAAAGGGCAGCCTTTGCATCGGAACCCGCCAGCGAGCGGTCATCCCATTTATCTTGATTGATCGACTTGCCTAGGTAGGTGCATTCAATGGGAGATAGCATCGAAGAGGCCTCTACATGCTGGTCTGCGAGCTCAAATATGGGTGATCGAAATGTCATTGGCAATGTCTATCAGCATTTAAGCGAAATACAGAAGGGTTACGGGACGTTTTTGCGAATCAATTGCATCAACGAATTCCTCTCGAGAAGTAATTGGAATTCCTTGTTACTTTTCACCCCTCAGCGATGAGACCCACCGACAAACAAAACGTCCCTTTATTGGAGAGTTAATATGACACAACCTTGGTCTTTCGAAACGCTACAAGTGCATGCAGGTCAGGTACCTGATCCAACTACAGGTGCTCGCGCACTTCCGCTCTATCAAACAACTGCCTACCAGTTCCGCGATACAGAGCATGCTGCAAATCTCTTTGGTCTTGCAGAACTCGGAAATATTTACACTCGAATTATGAATCCAACGCAAGATGCTGTTGAACAACGCTTAGCTGCACTAGAAGGTGGCGTAGCTGCGCTTCTCCTTGCATCCGGTTCGGCTGCAACTACATTTGCAATTCTCAATGTTGCAGAAGCTGGCGATCACATTGTTTCCAGCCCAAGCCTCTATGGTGGAACTTATAACCTCTTCCATTACACACTTCCAAAGTTCGGTATCGAAGTTACCTTTGTTGATGATGCTTCAGATCCAGAGTCATGGCGCAAAGCAGTTCGTCCAAATACCAAAGCATTCTTTGGTGAAACTATTGCAAATCCAAAGAATGAAATCTTGGATATCAAGGCAGTTGCTGATGTTGCCCACGCTGTTGGTGTTCCACTCATCGTCGACAACACAGTTGCAACTCCGTTCTTGATTAAGCCAATCGAATTCGGAGCAGATGTCGTTGTTCACTCAGCTACTAAGTTCTTATCTGGTCACGGAAATGCAGTTGTCGGTGCAATTATTGATTCTGGAAAATTCGACTATGCACAGTACCCAGATCGCTTCCCTGGATTTAATTTGCCAGACCCTAGCTATCACGGCCTTGTATTCGCGCAGGCTCTTGGCGTTGGTTCAGCATTTGGCGCAAATCTTGCTTACATCTTCAAGATCCGCCTACAACTCCTTCGCGATGTTGGGGCTGCGGTCTCACCATTTAATGCTTGGTTGCTCGCACAAGGATTAGAGACACTTTCGCTTCGTATGGAACGTCATATTCAAAATGCGCAAGCTATCGCTACCTGGCTTGAGGCACATCCAAGTGTCGAGAAGGTCAACTATGCGGCACTCAAATCATCACCGTGGAACGCACTTGCTACTCAATATTCACCAAAGGGTCCTGGAGCAGTTCTCTCATTCGAGCTCAAGGGTGGCGTTGCAGCAGGCAAGAAGTTCGTTGAATCGCTCAAGCTATTTAGCCATGTTGCCAATATTGGTGATGTGCGTTCGCTAGTAATCCATCCGGCTACTACAACTCACTCACAGCTAAGCGCTGATGAGCAGTTAGCAGCAGGAGTAACGCCAGGGCTGGTACGTCTAAGTCTTGGAATTGAAAATGTTGAAGATCTTAAGGCAGACCTTGAGATTGGTTTTACAGCTGCAAAATAATTAAAGTACGAAACTATAAATTAAGAGCAAGCCGCCGATAGTGGTTATAACCGCTACGGCGGCTTTGCTTTGCAGCAATTTTTTGCCAAAATCTACAAAGGTGAGTCCAAGAAGTAACGCTCCAGGAATAACGAGAACTAAGCTCTTTGAGAGATTTGAATCGGCACCGGTCTGATAGCGCAAATTAATTAAGCCGACAGCTAGAGCGGCGTAGGCCGCCATACGATAATTATTGATTCGCGAGTTATCCATACCCATAAGAGTAAAGGCTAAGGGCGCCGATTTCTCGACGCCCTTAGCCTTCTTTATAACTTATTTTGCAGTATTAGTGGTCAGCAGCCATTCCTTCAGCATGTGACTTCATACGTGCGATCTTGAGGATAGTAAGACCGAATACGCACTTTGCGAGGATATCCGCTGTTGTGTATCCAACCTGGATAGCAACGAATGAACCTGCAGTTGCATCTCCAACAATGTTGAAGATGTAAGCGATTGGATATACGCCCCATGTAGCAATCAAGAGAAGGCGGAGACGACCTACTGTCTCTGCAACTCCAGCTGGCTGACGCTCCAATGACTTTGTGAGTTCATTGAAGAGTACGTAGAGGATGTAGATGAATGGAATTGTTGAAAGAACACCATAAAGAACCTGTGTGTTCTGATCTGATGAAATCTCACCTGGATAGCCAAGTGCGATCATTGCAGCTGAAGCTGGAACAAGGCGTGTGATAAGTGACTTAGAAACTTCCTTAGCAAGTGCTAGAACAGCAATTACTTCAACAAGAAGTAGTGGAACTGTTAGAAGCCAGTCAACATAACGGTATGCCTCGTTGAATGATCCATGATCACCAGAAACATTAACCATGAAACCATCTGAAGCTTCACCGAATGAGTTGAAAATTCTCCAGTAGTGGTAACCAGCAATAAATGTAACCATTGATGACATTACAAGTGCATTGCGGTACTTAGGTAGAACTCGTGCCTGTGAAACTAATGTATACACAGTGCATGCGAGCATTGAAATCAATCCGAATGAAAAGATGTTATAAACAAGGTTCCATTGGTTGCTATCGAGTGTTACTGACATATTTCCTGAGCCTTTCGTCACTCTTAATCAATGCGGACCATTTAGTCCGTAAGACCGTAGGCCAAGAGGCTTGCCCAGGGCAGCATTGACCTTCGATGAGTAATATTGTGAACCTAATGTGAGGAAAATGCACTACGAATAAGTAAGTTTCGGCCGCTTTTTTGAGATTTTTTACGCTTATTTGGGGTTATTTAGGCGCATTCGGGGGAAAGTCTAGAAAATCTCAGTCAGCAGAGACTCAACCCGGGCCTTAATTTCATCCCGGATGGTCCTCACAGATTCAATGCCCTGTCCAGCCGGATCTTCAAGCTTCCAATCCTCATATCGCTTGCCGGGATAGTAAGGACAAGCGTCGCCACAGCCCATCGTGATCACCACATCAGATTGTTGGACTGAGTCAGGGGTAAGAATTTTCGGTTTTTGGTCAGCGATGTTGATTCCGAGTTCTGCCATTGCTTCGACTGCGACCGGGTTGATTGAATCCTTCGGGGCTGAGCCAGCCGAGAGAACTTCAACTCGCGCTCCCCCAAGCTCGCGCATAAATCCTGCCGCCATCTGAGAACGTCCTGCGTTGTGAACACAGACAAAGAGAATTGTTTTCTTTTCAGTCATTATTTTTTTGCTTTCTTATTTGGCTTATTGAGATAACTGAAAGTCAGATATCCGAGAGCGGCTCCAATAATTTGGAATGGAATAAATGTAAAGGCAGAATGTGGAGCAATGCCAGCAAATGAGTTACTAAAGATTCGTCCGATTGCAATGGCCGGATTAGCAAAAGAAGTTGATGAGGTGAAGAAGTAAGCGCTAAAAATCCAAAGCGCCACTCCGACCGAAACATACCGGCCCTTTTTAATTGTTGATAATTGATAGATTACAAAAATTAATCCCGCTGTTGCTAAAACCTCACTCAGAAGAAGATTGCCACCATCTCGGTTCTTCGAAGAAATATCTATTGCAGGATGTTTGAAAAGTATATTGGCAATAATTGTTCCTGAGATTGCACCAAGGACTTGGGCAATTACAAAATTAACTACTTCACCCATTTTCATTTCGCGGCGATAAAGCGCGATTGAGGTAACAACTGGGTTGAAATAAGCGCCACTAATTGGCGCAAGGAGTGTGATAAGAATCCAAAGGATTGCACCAGTTGCTGATGCATTTATCAACAATTGAACTCCGACATCGTCACTCAGATCCTGAGCCATAATGCCCGAACCAACTACAACGAGGGCTAAAATTGCTGTACCGAGAAACTCAGAAAATATTTTTTGCATGCTCGTATGTTAAATGACTCTAGTGAATAAATGGTGAACGATAAGACGTTTCACAAGTAGGCTTAATCCATGCTCAACCAACTGCGTGATCTTCAGCAATATAAGGGTTTTAGAGCGTTAGCTGCGTCGCGTTTTATATCTAATGTTGGAAATGGGATGTCTCCCATCGCCTTGGCCTACGGAGTCTTAAGTATTCCAGGTTCCGATGGCGGTGACCTTAGCCTTGTGATGGCTGCAAGATTTTTCCCACTAATTGCTTTTATGCTTTTTGGTGGAGTGTTTGCAGATCGTTTTCAGCGCAATCGAATTGTCGGAGGCGCTGATATTTTGGGAAGTTTCTTGATGGGAACAAGTGCAATTTCACTCATTGCCGGTTTCTCAAGTATTTGGCTCTTAGTTGCAATGGGTGCGGTCTTTGGAATATTGAATGCACTTTGGTGGCCGGCAATGTCAGGAGTTCTACCGGAGATTTTACCGAAGGAAAAACTACAAGATGGTAACGCGGTAATTGGATTGATTAGCAATATTGGAAATGTCTCAGGAACTTTACTTGGGGGCATAATTGTTGCAGCGCTAAATCCTGGTTGGGGTTTGCTTATCGATGCCGTAAGTTTCCTAATTGCTGGGTTAATTGTTTGGAACCTTAATCTACCCAGCAAGACCAAAGTTGAAAGTCCTGGAATCATTCATGATCTAGTTGTTGGGTGGAGAGAATTTGTCTCACGCTCATGGGTTGTAACTATGGTTCTCGCGTTTGCCTTAATTAACATGGCTTTTGAATCGATGCTGCAAGTTTTAGGACCACTTAATTTCGATGACTTAAAGACTGGCCCAAAGCTTTGGTCGTTTAATCTGGCTGGCTTGACACTCGGAATGATGATCGGCGGAGTGATAGCCCTGAAGACAAGGGTGGGTCGACCACTACTTATTTCCGTTACTTTAATTGCCTTCTCAGCTATTTGGGATTTCGCACTTGCCTTCGATATCCCGCTGGTATTTTGCATTCTTGCTGCAGTTTTTTCTGGAATTGCCCTTGAATACTTCGTTGTTTCGTGGAATACCTCAATGCAGGTTCATATTCCAGAGAAATCATTCTCACGAGTCAACGCCTATGACGCTCTTGGTTCATATGGAATTGCGCCACTTGGAATTGTTATCGCTGGACCCCTAGCTGGCCACTTTGGAGTAAACGCAGTGTTAATCGCGACTGGCACAATCACATTTGTCGCCGCTCTTGCATCATTATCCGTTAAGTCGGTGCGAAACCTAAGTAACGCGTAGTCTTACACAATGAGTAAAGAGCAAGATCCAATCACGACGCCGGTGCTAGTAGTTCCACCAAAACTTCGTGGGTGGTTTCATTTAGGTGCAACTCCTGCGGTAATTATCGCCTCGCTTATCCTCTTTATTTTGAGTAAAGAGTCTCTTAAATTTGCGGTTGCCCTTTACTCGATTACGGCAATTATGCTCTTTAGCGTCTCGGCTATTTATCATCGTGTTCCATGGTCTCCTGCAAAGAAGAAGATCTGGCGCCGCTGGGATCATGCGAATATAAATCTATTAATTGCAGGCTCTTACACTCCATTTGCAGTTGCTTTACTTGAACCGCATGATCGAAATATTCTTCTTACAATCATTTGGGTTGGCGCACTTGCAGGTGTTGCGATTCGTGTATTTTGGATCGGTGCACCACGCTGGCTCTATGTCGCTAACTATTTAATTCTTGGTTGGGTTGCCGTTGTTTATACGCCACAGTTATATGACCGCGGCGGGCTTTGGGTAATCATCCCGATTGTTATTGGAGGACTTTTCTACTCCATTGGGGCAATTTTTTATGCGCTTAAGAAACCTGGTCGTGCTGCTAAATATTTTGGCTTCCACGAGCTCTTCCACATCTTTGTCCTAGCGGCTTGGATTAGCCAATATCTCGCAATCTGCTTCGCGATCTACCGTTCTAGATAACGGTTTTTGGCATTAGACGGCCGTAGATTTACATCAAATCCAAATTCTCTGCTGAGCGTGATTTATGGGGGCGATTTCGCCAAGCGCGCATATGCCCTAATCTATGAGCCTTGAAAGATTGAGTTCGATAGAAGCAATGGGGATTATCAATGGCAGAGAAGAAGGACTTTCTCAACTGGGTTGGCTTTCGCGAAGAGGCCGATCGCACTCCGGCAGGCAACCCGGTAGACCGCATTCGCGAGCTCGAATCACAACTCAACGATCTTCGATCACGTCGTGACATCACTTCATTAAGTAAAGAAGAGTTTGAAATTCTCGCAACCGAAACTGCGATGATGATGATCAAGTCGGCGCAAGCTCGTGAAGCTAAATCTCATGCGGCTTCTGAAAGAGTTATCAACGAATCAACTCGAAATGCAAAAGATCTTCTTGATGGCGCAGAGACAAAGGCGCGAAGCATTCTCTCTGGTGCTGAAGCGCGCGGTCGCAAGTACATCTCAACTGCTGAGGCTGAGGCGGCAGATCTTGTAAATGAAGCTGCTCGCGAAGCGGAATCTCTTATTGATACTAAGCGCCGTGAAGCAGCAGCGGTTGCATCAGCTGCGCGCAGAGAAGGCGAGCGTATTGTTGCCGATGCAGCAAACGAAGTTATTGAGTATCGCCGTTGGCTTGCTGAAGTTATTGCAGAATCTGAAAAGCTATATCGTGTTCAATCCCAAGCGCTCTCTGCGGCTGAGCAAGCAATTGCGCAGTCACGCCAACGACTAGACGGTGCATTTGCGCGTCTAGCAAATATGCAAGCCATTGTTAATGATTCATTGAATGATGACGGAACAGTTCGACAAAAGGATCCTATAAAGGTTGAAAGTCGTCGCACTGCTCCAGCCCTTGATGCCCCAAAGCGCAAAACTAATTCGACTTCAAAGCGTGCTCCAAAGAAGAGTGCAGCAAAGAAATCAACAGCTAAGCGCAAGTAATTTCTATGGCTACCAAACGCGGTATCCAGTACATACCCGCAATTGATGGATTGCGTGCAATCGCAGTTATTGCGGTGATGCTCTACCACCTCGGATTTAATTGGATTCCCGGTGGATTTTTAGGGGTAGATCTATTCTTCGTTATCTCCGGTTACGTTATTACTAGGTTGCTTCTCGATTCAATCGAACGGAGCGGCGGATTAGATCTGCGCGCTTTCTATCTGGCCAGAATTCGACGTCTCTTCCCAGCGCTTGCATTTATGTTGGTGACGACAGCTATCGGAGTTGGAATTTGGGCACCAGACACCATCAAGCGATTCTTAATTGATACGCCATTTGCGCTTACGGGATCAATGAATTGGTGGCTAGTTGGGCGGCATCTCGACTATTTCGAGAGCATTGGGCGACTCCCTTTACTTCAGCACACTTGGTCTCTAGCGGTTGAAGCGCAATTCTATTTAATATGGCCACTTATTTTGCTTCTGATCCTTCGTTGGTTTGGCAAGAAGCGAGTATCACTTGTTGCTTTGATAATTGCAGCAATCTCAGGCATCGCGCTAATGATTGTTTCGTTCTCGCTTGATGCCGCAAGTGCATCCAAAGTCAGTCACGTTTACTTTGGCACAGATACACATAGCATCGGACTCTTTTTGGGAGCAGCTCTGGCAGTGTCCTGGATACCTCAAAATTTTAAAACTGAGGTGAGTGCAAATGCTCAAAATTTCATTGACTCTATCGGCGTATTCGGATTTCTAGGCATTTTGTCTGCTTTTTTATTAATCGATGAAACTCAACCCACGCTTTACAAAATTGCTTTTCCATTAGCTGGATTATTTGGTGCAGCAATTATTACTTCAATTGTGCACCCTGCTTCACGCTTTGCCCCACTTTTACAAAATCGCGTTCTGCTGTGGATCGGCGAACGTTCGTATGCAATTTATTTGTGGCACTGGGTGATTTTCCAAGTTACACGTCCCATGGTTGATTTGGCAGGCAAATCCTGGGCTCTCACCGCACTTCGAATTTTAATTGTATTTGCATTGGCAGATATTTCTCTTCGCTACATAGAACTACCTGTGCGACGAGGACTATTAAATTACTGGGTAAAGGGTTTGAAATATCGCACACTAAAAGAGAAGAAGCGGCAAAAAGCACGTTTAGCCGCCCTCGTTTCAGTACTGATTATTCTCGTATCATTTATCAGTTTTCGCGCCATTGCAATCGGTAATCAAGAGCAAGAAGCCATGCACCCAGAAATTCAAGCTGAAGAAATAATTCCGGCTAAGAAAGACACGGGAATCTGGCTCACTGGTGATTCTGTGATTTTGGGAATTCGTTCTGCGCTTTCAGAGAAATTTGCGGTCTCACTTGTAAATGCCCGTATAGGTCGCCAAGCGCCAGAATTGTTAGAAGTTGTATTGCACGACAAAGAATTTGCGCCAACCGGACCAGTGGTTCTTAATTTAGGAAATAACAATGCGCTACAAGAAGAAGTTGTTGTAGAGATTCTTGATACCTTGAGTTCGCAGAGCACTGTCGTCCTCGTCAATACTGCAGTACCTCGCCCTTGGAGAGAGGGAAATAACGAGATAATTTCAAGGGTTTCAGCGCGTTATTCAAATGTACGTCTAATCGATTGGAATTCGATCTCGATGGGGCATCCTGAATATTTCGCACCTGATGGCGTACATCTAGTTCCGGCCGGGGTCGCGGTCTACGTCGCCGAAATATCCAAGTTTCTTGAATAGTCTTCAAAAATAAAAAACCCCAGCCGCTTGGCTGGGGTTTTTTATTTATTAAATTATTCGAACTGTCCGGCGAATCCGAAAGCATTTGCAAGTGCAATTGATCCATCGCTATAAACAGCTTAAACGCGGAAAGAAGTTTCGCCTTCAGTTGCTGATTTTGTTAGTTCAAGCTTGAGTTGATCAGCAGGAAGTTGTGAGTGCTCTTTCCACTCTCCACGGTTTGAACGAAGTTCAACCTTGTAACCTGTTACTGCTTCAGCTGGCGCGCGCCATGTAAGTACAAGAACTGAATGCTCGGCATCTTTCCAGTTACCAATAAAGCGAGTTGGTGCGCCACCTGCGAGCATAGAATCCTTTGTTGCTGAGGCAGAAGGAGATGCTGATGCAGACTCTGTTGCTGATGCAGTTGGTGATGCCTCTGCAGTTGCAGGCGCAGTTGGTGTGGCTTCATCTGTATTTGTAGATGAGCGCTGTGACGCGACAATAGCTGTAAGAATTACAACACCGAGGAGAACAGCAAGTAGTACTCCCTTTGATGATCCCTGACGTGGAGCAGCAGAAGGCTTAGCTGGTGTTGCTGGTGCCTTAACTGGTGCGACTGGAGTTGTAGAAACATTTACGCGAGCGCGTGAAGAACCTGTTGGTACCGGAGGAATTACAACTGATGATGCTGAACTCTTGCGTGCAGGAGACTTCTTTGCAACCTTCTTAGCGGTTGTCTTCTTCTTAGCAACGGCTTTCTTAGCTACAGACTTCTTTGCAACTTTCTTTGGCGCTGCCTTCTTAGCGGTTGTCTTCTTCTTAGCAACGGCTTTCTTAGCTACCGACTTCTTTGCAACCTTCTTTGGCGCTGCCTTCTTGGCGGTTGTCTTCTTAGCT
>WLNN01000003.1 GCA_009699765.1 Actinomycetota bacterium | reverse complement strand
TCTTCAGTTTTTACAAGTGGATTAACTTCAACAAGAGTGGCATCTTCAGATTGGAAGGTCTCCCATAACTTAACGAGAACATCTGCAACCTGATCAGCGACTTCTGCTGGGAATTGCGCTTGGGCAATAATCTTTTTGGCGAGCGCGATATCGATTCCATCGACTGCACTTACTGGAACCTTTGCAAGCTTTTCGGGAGTTGTATGTGCAACTTCTTCGATATCCATTCCACCGGCAACAGATGCCATAACTAAGAATGTGCGGTTAGAGCGATCGAGAAGTATCGACATGTAGTACTCATCAACGATTGGAGCGGCCTGGGCAATCATCACCTTATGTACGGTGTGACCTTTGATATCCATTCCAAGAATTGCTGATGCTTTTTCAAAAGTATCTGCTGCATCAACTGCGAGCTTTACGCCGCCTGCTTTTCCACGACCACCAACTTTTACCTGCGCCTTGACTACAACTTTTCCGCCCATATCAGCGGCGGCATCGCGTGCCTGCTCTGGGGTGGTTGCGACAGCGCCTTTAAGAACCGGGACGGTGTGCTTCTCAAAGAGATCGCGGGCTTGGTATTCGTAGAGATCCACTCATAGCTCCTTAAGCGTAGGTGCAGTGCTGCGAGGGCAATCCTAACCTGTGAGAACCTCTGTGATTACAGCGGTGTCACCGGGGCGTATCGCAGCAGCAAGCGCTTATCTCCATAAGCGCCAAAGTTGATGGTCGCCTCTGATTTATCGCCAACACCTGCAACGGAAACGACAGTGCCCAAACCGAATGTGTCATGAGACACACGTTGTCCCACATTAAGGACCATGGCAGATGAAACTTTGCCCGTGGCTCGTGGTGGTGGAGTTGTTGCGGTGCGAGATTTTCGAAGCGAACTCGATGAGGTGGAAGAGGTGAATGATGGCTTGCCTTCATTCTTCCATTCGATCAAAGATGCCGGAATTTCATCAAGAAAACGTGAAGCCGGATTGTACTTTGGAGTTCCAAACGTCAATCGATACTCAGCTCGTGAAATGTAGAGACGCTTCTCTGCGCGAGTCAGGCCTACGTATGCAAGTCGACGTTCTTCTTCAATCTCTTTTGGGTCATCAAATGTTCTTGCATGCGGAAATATTCCATCCTCCATGCCAGTGAGAAATACTGTTGGGAATTCAAGTCCTTTGGCAGTGTGTAGCGTCATCAAAGTAACGACTCCCCCGTGATCTTGCCCATCAGGAATCTCATCAGCATCTGCAACTAATGAAACCTTTTCGAGGAAGCCACTCAGTGAAATCTCCTCATCTTCACCGAGCTCATCAAAGGTGCGCTCCTCGTATTCGATTGAAGCCGACACTAATTCTTGTAAGTTTTCGATGCGAACTTCATCTTGCGGATCAGTGCTGTTAGCAAGTTCTTTCATTAGCCCAGATTGCTCGAGTGCGGCTTCGATAATTGTGGATGGCTTTGTGTTGACCTCAACCAAAACGGCAAGGGCTGAAATCATATTTGTGAATTCGACAATCGATTGAGAAGCTTTATTAGGTACCGCACTCGCCTCGCCAACTCTCAGGAGGGCATCCCAGAATCCGATCCCTTGTTGTGCTGCAAAAGCGTCTACTTCCTCAATGGCACGATCGCCGATTCCACGCTTAGGGAAATTAATGATTCGACGAAGTGAAACCTCATCAGTGGGGTTGGGCAGGACTCGCAAATAGGCGAGCAAGTCTTTAACTTCCTTACGTTCGTAGAATCGAAGACCTCCCACAACTTTGTATGGGATAGCAGCCCTCATAAAGACTTCTTCAAATATACGCGATTGGGCGTTTGTGCGATAGAAAATAGCTGTATCACCAGGTTTTGATGTGTCTTTATCCTGAAGTGCGCGAATCTCGTTCTTAATAAAATCTGCTTCGTCGTATTCGGATTCAGCAACATACCCAGTCAGAGGAGCGCCGGCACCTGAGTCAGACCAGAGGTTCTTCTCTTTGCGGGATTCGTTCTGTGAAATAACCGCATTAGCAGCAGAGAGAATATTTTGAGTTGATCTGTAATTCTGTTCGAGCAAGACAGTCTTTGCATTTGGGTAATCGACTTCAAATTGCAGAATATTGCGGATGGTCGCACCACGGAAGCCATAAATTGATTGATCGGCATCTCCAACAACGCAGAGCTCGGCTATTGGAAAACCATCATTCTCATTGCCAGTTAGCTCCTTCACCAATTGATACTGAGCATGATTTGTATCCTGGTACTCGTCAACCAAGATGTGGCGGAAGCGAGAACGAAAACGCGCTTTGGCCTCCGGGAATTTTTGAAGAACTTCCACCGTCTTCATGATGAGGTCATCAAAGTCCATAGCATTTGATTGCTTGAGGCGTTTTTCATACATCGTATAAACATCGGCAGCGATGGTGTCGAACTGGTTTGTTGCTTTACTTAAGAATTCGTAAGGGCTCTGTAATTCATTCTTTGCATTGGAAATAATATTTTGAAATTGACGTGGTGGGTATCGCTTTGAGTCAAGATTGAGGCTTTCGCAGACTTTCTGAATTAGTTTCTGCGAATCTGCAGAATCATAAATAGAAAAAGAGGAGCTATAACCAAGTCGTTCTACTTCTTGGCGCAATAAACGAACACAGGCAGAGTGAAAAGTTGAGACCCACATTGATTTAGCAATTGGTCCCACTAAGTCAGTGACACGTTCTTTCATCTCTCCTGCTGCTTTATTGGTAAAGGTAATTGCGAGGATTTCATAAGGTCTTACTTCGCGACGAGCCATGAGATAAGCGATTCGACGAGTAAGAACTCGAGTCTTTCCAGATCCGGCGCCAGCAACTACTAGAAGCGGAGTGCCTGCATGTGCAACGGCTTCCTGCTGCTGTGGGTTCAGACCCTCAAGAAGTTCATCATTGGCGCGCATGGCGGGGAGTCTAATAGGCTTAACCCACACAGAGCGAAGGATGACTAGTGGAGCCGATTGCAGATTCAGAGATTAAGCGAGTTCTTGTTGTAAATGCCCATCCAGATGACTCGGATTTTGGCGCATCAGGAACGATTGCCCAATGGATTCAAAAGGGCATTGAAGTCAGTTACGTTCTCTGCACCAATGGCGATCAGGGTGGCGAAGAATCTGAGTACAGCAGAGACGAAATGCCTGCAGTTCGCCAGCGCGAACAACGAGCTGCATGCGCAGTTCTTGGAATTAGCGATGTTACCTTTTTAAATTATGTAGACGGACATCTCGAGCCAACAATTGCCCTTCGTAAAGACATCATCCGACAGATTCGCCGCGTCCAGCCAGACCGCATTATCTGTCAGTCACCAGAACGAAATTGGGAACGTATTGGCGCAAGCCATCCAGATCATCTTGCAGCAGGAGAGGCCACAATTCAGGCTGTCTATCCAGATGCACGAAATCCATTTGCATTTACCGACCTTCTTGAGAAGGAAGGGCTACAGCCTTGGCGAGTAAAAGAAGTATGGATGCAAGGACATGCGCACCCTGATCACTTTGTAGATATCACTGACACATTTCACTTCAAGATTGCAGCACTTAAAGAACATGCATCACAGACAGGGCATATGGAGAATCTAGAAGAGATGCTCCGCGAATGGGGCCAGCGCAATGCTGGCGTTGGCCAACTTCCTGAAGGACGTATTGCGGAAGCTTTTAAAATCGTTAATACGAATTAAACGCTATTTTGCAGATGCTTTAACAATTTCTACAGTTTGAATTGGGTACCCATCGTTGGCGTAATAAGCCTGGTCGCCCTGCATTTTGTATGCTCCAACATCGCCAATCTTCTGAAGGAGATCTAGCCCCTTAGTTATTGTTCCCCAGATTGTGTATTTATTTTCGAGTTGAGATGGACCAAACACTAAAAAGAACTGCGATCCGTTTGTTCCAGGCCCTGAATTTGCCATTGCAACTGTTCCTGTCGGGTAGCCATTCAGTCCAGCAGCTGGAAGATTTTCATCTGCATATTTGGTCCATCCAGTTGGCGAACCACCACCAGAAGCCGATGGATCGCCACACTGCAGAACTAAGATTCCTGATGTTACAAGGCGATGGCAGAGCGACTTATTGAAGTACCCCGCATTAGCTAAAGCTGCCATATTTGTAACTGTCTGAGGCGCCTTTGGATTTAGAGTAATGACAATTGGACCACAGTTTGTGGTGAAAGTTATTGTCTTCGCAAGCTTCTTAGCTACAGCAGTTGGCTGCTTAACCTTTGCAGGGTTATGCGCCTTAGCAGTTGATTTTGCACAACCAGGAACTGTGAGTGGCTTCTCTGCCGCATTAGCCGCCGGTGTAAAGGTAGCGGTTAGTACAAGCGCAGTAAGAAAGATTGATAGTTTCTTCATGATGTTATTTTCCTATTCCCACTCGATTGTTCCGGGTGGCTTGCTAGTGACATCGAGGACAACGCGATTGACCTCTCGAACTTCATTTGTAATGCGGGTGGAGATGGTTTCTAAAACTTCATATGGAACGCGTGACCAATCTGCAGTCATTGCATCCTCAGATGATACGGGACGTAGAACAATTGGGTGCCCGTAAGTACGGCCATCTCCTTGTACGCCAACGCTACGAACATCGGCAAGTAGCACCACTGGGCACTGCCAAATGCTGCGATCAAGTCCAGCTGCAGATAGTTCTTCACGTGCAATGACATCAGCCTGACGCAAGATATCCAATCGCTCGCGAGTGACTTCACCAATTATGCGAATGCCCAGACCTGGACCAGGAAAGGGTTGGCGCCAAATGATTCCTTCAGGCAGGCCGAGCTCGAGACCAACTTGGCGAACCTCATCTTTAAATAATGTGCGAAGTGGTTCGACTAATTTAAATTGAAGATCATCAGGGAGTCCGCCGACATTGTGATGCGACTTAATGTTGGCAGTGCCTGTACCTCCACCGGATTCAACAACATCAGGATACAAGGTGCCCTGCACTAAGAACTCGACATCCCCGCCAGCTGCGATATCACGGGCAGCTTTTTCGAAAGAGCGGATAAATTCACGGCCGATTATTTTGCGTTTCTCTTCAGGGTCAGTTACCCCGGCGAGTGCGCTCAAGAATTGCTCGACCGCATCGACTACAACAAGAGTGACACCTGTTGATGCGACAAAGTCACGTTGAACTTGTTCGGACTCACCACTGCGCAATAGGCCGTGATCAACAAAGACACAGGTCAGTTGATTTCCAACCGCTCGCTGAATTATTGCCGCGGCTACTGCAGAATCAACACCACCAGAAAGTCCGCAGATAACTCTCTTATCGCCAATTACGGCTTTCGCTTTTGCAACTTCTTCTTCTGCGATATTCGACGTTGTCCAAGTCGGCTTGCATCCAGCGATGTTGATAAGCCAGTTGCTCAAGATTGCTTGACCGTGCTCTGAATGCAATACCTCTGGGTGGAACTGAACACCAGCAATTTTTCCTGTTGCATCTTCAAAAGCTGCGATCGGGGTATCGACAGTTGATGCTGAAATTGAGAATCCGCATGGAACTTCAGAGACAGCATCGCCGTGAGACATCCATACTGATTGCTCTGTCGGAAGTCCTGCAAATATCTTTGATCCTGGCTTTACCGCTAGCGGCGTACGACCAAATTCTGATTTACCTGTCTGTGCAACAACTCCAGCAAGAGCAGCCGCCATTGTTTGAAATCCGTAACAAATTCCAAAGGTCGGGATTCCAAGTGCAAAAATTGCTGGATCCACCTTTGGCGCTTCATCTGCATAAACTGAAGATGGACCGCCCGAAAGAATAATTGCTTCGGGGTTCTTCGCTGAAATTTCTGCAGCGGTTATTGATGATGGAACAATCTCTGAAAAAACATTTGCTTCACGGACGCGACGCGCGATCAGCTGCGCATATTGCGCACCAAAATCAACTACTAAAACACCGCGAGGAGTGCTACTTGCCACTGTGCATCACAACATCTACGCGCTGGAATGACTTCACATCAGAGTAGCCACAAGTAGCCATTGCTTTACGTAGCGCGCCAAAGAGGTTCATATCTCCAGAGGATGAATGTGACGGTCCAACGAGAATCTCTTCAAGTGAGCCAACAGTGCCCACATTGAAGCGACGACCGCGCGGAAGCTCTGGGTGATAAGCCTCTGAACCCCAATGCCATCCGAGGCCAGGTGACTCAACGGCCTTGGCAAGAGCAGATCCCATCATCACTGCATCAGCTCCGCATGCAATTGCCTTTGAAATATCACCAGAACGGCCAACTGCGCCATCTGCAATCACGTGTACGTAGCGCCCGCCTGATTCATCAAGGTATTCGCGTCGTGCAGCTGCAACATCTGCAACTGCTGTTGCCATTGGAACTTCAATTCCAGTCACAGTGCGAGTTGTATGCGCTGCTCCCCCGCCGAAACCAACAAGGACTCCGGCAGCGCCAGCGCGCATTAAGTGAAGCGCACCAGTAGTTGTTGCTACTCCACCGACAATAACAGGAACATCGAGTTCGTAAATAAACTTCTTGAGGTTGAGAGCTTCACCTTCTGCGCCAACGTGTTCAGCTGAAACTGTGGTTCCACGAATTACAAAGATATCTACTCCCGCTTTAATAACTGCATCGTGAAGTTCAACAGTGCGCTGCGGAGAAAGTGAAGCGGCAACTGTGATTCCGGCATCTCGAATTTGTTGAATGCGATCGCGGATTAACTCTGGGCGAATTGGGGCTGCATAAATTTCTTGCATACGTCGAGTTGCATGTTTTTCGGGCATTGAAGCAATTTCACCGAGCGGAATACGTGGATCATCGTAACGAGTCCACAAACCTTCAAGATTTAAGACTCCGAGGCCACCGAGTTTGCCGATAGCAATTGCAGTATCTGGTGAGACAACTGAGTCCATAGGTGCTGCCAATAGCGGAAGCTTAAATTTGTATGCATCAATCTGCCAAGAGAGGCTGACTTCTTCTGTGGTGCGAGTACGACGGCTTGGAACTATTGCAATATCGTCAAATGAAAAGGCTTGGCGAGCACGCTTTCCAGGTGCAATCTCGATCTCCATTTACGCCTTCTTTCCATAGTTCGGTGCCTCAGCCACATCGAGAACATCGTGTGGATGGCTCTCTTTAAGGCCTGCTGAGGTGATTTGAATAAGTCGTCCTTCTCGGCGAAGTGTTTCAATATCAGGAGCGCCGGCATAACCCATTCCGCTACGAAGACCACCAACTAATTGATGAACCATCTCAGCGACGCCGCCCTTATATGCAACTTTGCCTTCAATTCCTTCAGGAACAAGTTTGTCTTCTGAAAGAACATCGTCTTGCATATAGCGATCTTTGGAGTATGACTTCTTCTCACCACGAGATTGCATCGCACCGAGTGAGCCCATTCCGCGATAGCCCTTGTACTTGCGACCATCAATTTCAAAAAGTTCGCCCGGAGATTCTTCGCATCCAGCAAGGAGTGAGCCAAGCATCACGGTGTGAGCACCAGCAACAATTGCTTTTACGATGTCTCCTGAATACTGAAGTCCGCCATCTGCGATAAGTGGAATGCCAGCTTTGTTGCAAGCCTTTGACGCTTCCATGATTGCGGTAATTTGTGGAACACCGACTCCTGCAACAACACGTGTTGTGCAGATTGATCCCGGACCGACACCAACTTTGACTGCATCTGCTCCTGCATTAATTAGCGCCTGAGCACCTGCGCGCGTGGCGATATTGCCACCGATGATTTCAGTTGTTGGAGAATACTTTTTTATTCGCGCGATTGCATCAAGCACGGCCCGGTGGTGTCCATGAGCAGTATCGACTACGACAACATCTACACCTGCATCGATAAGTGCTTGCGCACGAGCGAAACCATCATCACCTACACCGACGGCAGCTCCTGCAAGCCCAACGTTTTTTACAAGTTTGACATGTGCGACTTGCTCTTCAATCGGCAAGTTGCGGTGGATGATTCCAATGCCGCCAGCTTTTGCCATTGCGATTGCCATTGCAGATTCGGTAACGGTATCCATTGCAGATGAGATCAGTGGTACTGCTAAAGAAATATTTCGAGTCAGCCAAGTTGAGGTATTTACCTCTGATGGAACAACTTCGGAGGCATCTGGCAGAAGGAGAACGTCGTCATATGTCAGGCCAAGGAGAGCGACCTTCTCTGAATCGATGGTCATTTATTCTCCTTCAAGTGACGCGGTGGGTAATTCTAACCCGAGCCTTAGTGCCCAACTGCCCGTTGAATTTCCTCACAGGCATCGCCCAAGCCCAGTACCAATGCAGCATCTGAGCACTGATCTGCTTCCCACCCAGGACCACCAAGAATGATTCGAGGCGCGGGGCGAACATTTGGAAGATCCCGATAGAACTCAGGATCGGCATTTTCTGGCAGTAGCGCCCAGAGAAATACCGCTGGCGGTGCGATTCGGGTAATCGTCGCAGCTACTGCTTCTACAGGAGTTCGCGCACCTAGAAAATAAGTCTTAATTCCGCGTTCGCAGAGCGCCGCCTCTAGGGCATGTAATGGAATTGAATGTTGCTCTTGTCCAATGGCGGCAAGTACTACTGGGTGCGCATTTAATGGAGTTTGGCTCTCAACAGATCGCTCTTGGAATATTCGTTTAAGTATTTCTGAAAAGGCATGCTCTATCTCAATGCCCTGACCGGATTCTTCCCAAATTTCGCCTACAGAAATTAAGGTCGGGACGATTACTTCTTGCCAAGTAATTTCCACACCATGAAGATCTAATTCATGGCGCAATGTTTCTTCAACAAATGCGATGTCAAATGCCTGCAGGGCTTTACTAATTCCAGTAACAACATCTTCTCGGACTTCAAACTCTCGGACTATTTTCGTCAGACTAATCGAGCCCTTAGAACTCTTAGCCTTTTCGGCCGCATCGCAAGGTGCTACTCCCGCACTAATTAATCTGCGCATAAACATCAACTTTGCTAAATCATCGCCACAATATCTGCGGTGTTCGCCAGCCTCGTGGGA
Source organism: Actinomycetota bacterium (assembly GCA_009699765.1). Classification (GTDB taxonomy): domain Bacteria; phylum Actinomycetota; class Actinomycetes; order Nanopelagicales; family Nanopelagicaceae; genus Planktophila. The sequence continues at coordinate 17,910 of WLNN01000003.1, read as the reverse complement.
TGAGGGGCCAAGGCCATATCGTCGATCCCAGGTACGAAGTGTCGAAGGTGAGACTCCAAGACGTCTAGCAACGGCTGCAACGGTCAGGAGCTGGTCCTGGGGCTGCACGGCGCTGGTACTCATGTGCCAAGGATGGCGGAGAGTGCTTAAACTCACCAATCGAAAATCGGACATTTCGGACTGAATTGAAGAATTGAATAATCTGTGAAGCGGTACTGCTTGAACAACCTATGAAACGGTTGTATAGTCGCCATTCTAAACACCTTCGAGAAGGAGATGAGCAATGAATACTTTTGCACCACGTCCTATCGCGGATGAATGGGAATGGCAGTACGAGGGCTCTTGCCGCGGAATGGATCCAGAGATGTTCTTCCACCCCGATGGAGAACGTGGTCCTCGTCGCCGCAATCGCGAGAATGCAGCAAAGGCTGTCTGTGCTTCATGCCCGGTACTGCAACGCTGTCGCGAGCAAGCTCTTTTAATTCAAGAGCCTTATGGAATTTGGGGCGGACTATCTGAAGATGACCGCGTAACAATCTTGTCACGTCGAGGAATTACACGTATTTCCGAAGCTTCATAGAAACTTTAAAATAAACGAAACCCCACCTCGACTTCGAGGCGGGGTTTCGGTTTTAAGCTACTTAATCGCTTTTTCATGGCCACTCGAAAACTTAGTGGCTATTTCATGGCCACTCGTAAACTTAGTGGCTGTGACCTCCAGGTCCGTGTGAATGTCCCTTACCAGTCGCTTCTGCTTCTTCACCTGCTGGACGCTCATAAACAACTGCTTCAGTTGTAATAAACATCGCTGCGATTGAAGCTGCATTTGCAAGTGCTGAACGAGTCACCTTAACTGGATCAATAACGCCATCCTTGCGAAGGTCGCCATAAACATCAGTCGCTGCATTGAAGCCTTCATTTGCAGGAAGTGCGCGAACCTTTGCAACTACAACGTAGCCCTCAAGTCCTGCATTCTCTGCGATCCAACGAAGTGGTTCATCGCATGCCTTGCGCACAAGTGAAACTCCAACAGCTTGATCTCCAGTTAGGCCAAGGTTGTCATTAAGAGCATCAGCTGCATGCACAAGTGCTGCGCCTCCACCAATAACGATTCCTTCTTCAACTGCTGCGCGAGTAGCTGAGATTGCATCCTCAAGGCGGTGCTTCTTCTCCTTGAGTTCAACTTCAGTATGTGCGCCAACCTTGATTACGCAGACTCCACCAGCAAGCTTTGCAACTCGCTCTTGGAGCTTCTCGCGATCCCAATCAGAATCAGAGTTAGCAATTTCATTGCGAAGTTCTTGGACTCGAGCTTCTACAACCTTTGCATCACCTGCGCCATCAACGATTGTTGTTGCATCTTTTGTGATGACGATACGACGTGCGCGACCAAGGTCAGTTAACTGAACCTGATCAAGCTTCATACCAATCTCAGCTGATACAACCTGACCGCCGGTAAGAACTGCAATATCTTGAAGCATCGCCTTGCGACGATCTCCAAAACCTGGAGCCTTAACAGCTGCTGATGTAAATACTCCGCGCATGCGGTTTACGACGAGAGTTGAAAGTGCTTCACCCTCTACATCTTCAGCGATGATCAAAAGTGGCTTGCCTGATTGTGAGACCTTCTCAAGGATTGGCAGGAGCTCTGCGAGCGCAGAGATCTTTCCAGCTGAGATAAGAATGTAAGCATCATCTAGCGCTGCTTCCATGCGGTCTTGATCAGTTACGAAATATGGAGAGATGTAACCCTTATCGAACTGCATACCTTCTGCAAATTCGAGTTCGAGAGCAGTTGTTGATGCTTCTTCTACTGTGATTACGCCATCTTTGCCGACCTTATCCATCGCTTCTGCAATGAGGTCACCAATCGCGCGATCTTGAGCAGAGATAGTTGCAACATCTGCGATCTCAGCCTTATCTGCGACAACAGATGCATTCTCGCGAAGACGAGCAGAGACAGCTGCAACCGCAGCTTCGATACCAATCTTGAGATCCATTGGCTGCGCGCCGGCTGCAAGGTTACGAAGACCTTCCTTCACCATTGCTTGTGCAAGGACTGTCGCTGTTGTTGTTCCGTCGCCGGCAACATCGTTTGTCTTTGTAGCAACTTCCTTAACAAGCTGAGCACCCATATTTTCAACGGGATCAGAGAGTTCGATTTCTTTTGCAATAGTGACGCCGTCATTAGTAATAAGTGGCGCACCATAATTCTTTGAGATAACGACGTTACGTCCCTTAGGACCGAGTGTTACCTTGACGGTGTCAGCAAGAATGTTGACTCCGCGTTCCATTGAGCGACGAGCCTGCTCGTCGAATTGCAGTTGCTTTCCCATAAGAGCGGTAACCCTTACTTCTCGACGATTGCGAGAATGTCGCGAGCTGAGAGAACTAGAAGTTCGTCATTACCTGACTTAACTTCTGTTCCTCCGTACTTGCTGTAAAGAACAACATCGCCAACCTTGACATCCATTGGAACGCGAACACCATCATCGAAGCGGCCTGGGCCTACTGCGATAACTGTTCCTTCTTGTGGCTTCTCTTTTGCGGTATCAGGGATCACAAGACCCGAAGCTGTTGTTGTCTCTGCCTCATTCGCCTTAACGACGATGCGATCTTCTAGTGGCCGTAGTGCCATGGTGATATCTCCTCTAATCAGTCACGTTCAGATGGCGGAGCCAACCAAACAAGTTTGGATACTTCACTTCAGGGAACTGCCGATTAGCAGTGTCGACCCGAGAGTGCTAACGCCAAGCGTACGGGGGCTTATTCCAGCCAGCAAATCGGGTTTAATTCAGATTAAGTCAGGCTCACGCGCTCTACAGGCAGGCTTGAATCAGCGTCAAAGGCTCCAATGGTTGCAGAGCGACCGGCTGAGAGCATCAGAGAGCCCAGGGCGGCGACCATGGCCCCATTATCGGTACAAAGCCCTGGCGCTGGAATCCGAAGGGCTATGCCAACTTTGGCGCAGCGCTCGGTCGCAACTTCGCGAAGGCGTGAATTAGCGGCAACTCCCCCGGCGATCACTAGGGAGTCAATCCCAGTTGATTTACAGGCAGCGAGAGCTTTAAGTAAAAGAACATCGACAACTGCCTCTTGGAATGATGCCGAAACGTCTGCACGAATATGCGCAGGAGCTGATTCAATGTAACGCGCAACTGCTGTCTTAAGACCTGAAAACGAAAAGTCATAAGGGCGGGTAGCCCAATCATTAGATGTAGTTAGGCCGCGCGGAAAATCGATCGCAGATGGATTTCCAGATTTAGCATCGAGATCAATTGCGGGACCGCCAGGAAAACCTAAATTAAGAATTCGCGCGATTTTATCGAAAGCTTCACCGGCCGCGTCATCCATAGTTGAACCAAGTTTTGTAATCGAACCGGTGATGTCATTGACTTGAAGCAGAGATGAATGTCCGCCACTTACCAGGAGTGCAATTGTTGGATCTGTCGGCAAATCATGTGTTAGATAATCAACTGAAATATGCGCGGCTAAGTGATTGACTCCGTATAAAGGAATTCCAAGTCCTTGCGCCAACCCAGAAGCAGATGCGGTGCCAACCAATAACGCACCAACTAGTCCGGGGCCAGCTGTTACAGATATTGCATCGAGATCGTTGAGAGAAACTTTCGCATCTTTGAGCGCTCGCTCGATACCGGGAAGCATTGCTTCTAAATGTGCGCGCGATGCTATCTCTGGAACTACTCCCCCAAAACGTGCATGCTCTTCAACACTCGATGCAATTTCATTTGCAAGCAATGTGCGCCCGCGCACAATGCCGATTGCGGTTTCATCGCAAGATGTTTCAATTCCAAGGACTAGTGGTTGTGATTGCGAGTGACTCATGAAAGCTGCTTTCGCATTACATGTGCATCTTGGCCTGGACCGTAATAGTCCATGCGGACCGAGATCTTCATATATCCAAGTGACTCATATAATTTAATGGCAGATTCGTTAGAAATCTCAACTTCAAGCATCATTGCACTTGCCTCGCGCTCTGCCGACCATTGCTCTATCTGGCGCATAAATTCTTTCGCGATTCCTTGGCGACGATATGAAGGCAAAACAGCGACAGTAAGAATGTCTGCCTCTACGCCTGGTGCAGGTAGAAATACACCGCAATAGCCGACGATAGTGTTTTCATCTTCTGCAACTGACATAAATCTTGTCGTTGGAATCCCCGCAAACTCTTCCTTAAATTGAGAGGTGCTCCACGGCGAATACGGAAATAGCTCTTTCTCGTACGCAGCAAGAACAGGAATATCAAGTGCGATTGGCTGGCGATAGGTAATCATGTTCGCTCCGCCGTTGGAACTGCGTCTGGTCGCCGCAGATAAAAGAGTTCTTTGAAATTCTGCTTCATCGCCAACTTAACCATCATCAATGACGAAGGAAAGTATCCGAAGATGTGTGGAGGGGCTTCATTGGGCTTTGAAACTTCGGGTCCTGCTATGCGCTGGCCATCCTGGTATGTCGCCCAATAAATCTCTTTACGCCGAGCATCGATTGCAACTGTGTAATTATCTTGATCAACTTCAATTGCATCTAAAGTACAAATACCGAAGTAAGGAATATCTCGAGCAAGTGCAAAGGACTGCGCAAAAGCAATCCCTACCCGAAGGCCGGTGTATGGACCAGGTCCCATTCCAACAATTACCTGATCTGGTGTTGAGTTAACTCTGAGAGCTCGTGTAACTAATTCACTAACTGCGCGACCATGATCTGTTGCACCTTCATGTGATTCTTCAAAGAGAATATCTTCACCATCGATTAACCCAACGATAGTGCGCGATGTAGCGGTATCGATTGTCAGCGAAATTGTCATAATGAGAATTCACTCCAACGCTGGCCTACAGGGGCGATTTCTACTTCTCGAATATCTTCATTTCGGTTAATTTCAATCTCTAGGCGATCTTCATTGAGCCGAGCTGATTCTGCGCCACCCCACTCAATAACAGTTACCGCTTCCTCGCGCGGTGTATCAAGATCCAGATCATCGAGATAAAGCGCTGCGTTACCACTTTCCAATAATCGATAAACATCGACGTGGATTAAAGCCAGTGAAGATATATTTGATGGCTTATGCAAACGTGAGATTACAAATGTTGGAGACGTAATGTCTTTAAAACCAAGTGCTTCACCAATACCCTGAACAAGTACTGTTTTTCCGGCACCCAATGGACCATTAAGAAGGATGAGATCTCCTGCGCGACATTGGCTGCCAATGCGATGACCGAGTTGGTGCATCGCTTCAGCTGTTGAAATCTTCACTGCGAAAGGATAGTTGAAGGCAAAGCAGAAGGGCCCCTGTCGCCAGGAGCCCTTCTGTCTATAGATATTTCAGCGATTAGTTGCCGAAGTTGTACTTGAGTTCAGCTGGGCGATACCCAAAATCTGTACTCAAATATGGAGCGGTCTGTGCGATAACTGTTACAGCTTTCTCACTAGGAACCTTTCCAGTGCGAGCAGCGGTCGCGAGCATACGTACCCACGCCATTGTCTGCGCCTTAGAGAAGGTCTGGTGACCTACTCCTGATGATGCAGGTGCTGCTGTTAGATCTGGTGCGCCACCTGCTGTGTACTTTGTATATGTCTCTGGAGTCATTGCATAGAGAGCGAGAGTGTTCCAGACTGGCTTTGGACCAACCTTTGTCTCTTCCCACTTAGCAAGTGCAGCATCATATGTAGCCTGCTTGCGATCGACATAACGAGCAGAGTTACCAGCAAATACCAAGCGATCTGCTTCGTTAGAGAGCAAGATTGTTGGGAGCTTTGAATCGAACTTTGATGCATCAAGTGCCTTGAACTTTGCAATTGCTTCTGCATTACCTGTTACGCGAGGCATTGCTGCAAGAGTTCCAAGCATTGCATTGATTCCATCATCGCCTGAAAGTCCGAGGTTGTAACGACCCGCATCACCCTCATCGAGCAATGCTGCCCAATCAGTCTTTGTGTTGTCGTAGAAGCCAGGGCCTGTGATTTCAGAGATTGATTGTCCTGCAAGAACACCGGTAGCGATTGCTTCACCCATGTTTTCCAGAACTGCAACTGTTGCATTGATGCTCTGCTCAGGTACGAGTGTGCCGGTTGTGATTCCATCCATGTGCGCGCTCTTGGTTGGAAGACCAATGAGCAGGCCAGTAAGAAGGAGTGCAGAACGCTGAGGAATGCCATAAGGCTTTAGCGCTGCAGGATATTCAATTCCTGGAGCACCGTAATTGCCTTGCCAGACCTTAAGAAGCGCGACGACCTTAAGAAGTTCGCCAACTGCAGCTTGGAATCCAGGTACTCCCTTTGTTCCAAATGCTGCGCAACCCTTGATTGTTGGATCAAAGAAGACGCTCATGATGTACATAGCATCACAGAGTGATTGCAATGAATCCGCAACAGATGGAGTCATGCCTGCCATGATGCCAACAGCATCTACGTAGTTTGGATACTTCTCTACAAACGGAGTGATGATGGAACCAGCTTGAGATGATCCATAGAGCACCTTGTGCTCAATCTTGTTACCGTAATACGCAACTGCGATATCGATAACTTCCTTCATCATATCTACGCGGTATGTATTGTTCCAACCTCGAAGTCCCTGAACGGTTCCATCGTAAGCTGCTAATCCGTGACCTGCACGTAGCATTTCAGCAGTAACATCTTTATTTGTGATGGAGTTACCAGGTGTGATTTCTTCTACTCCCTTAGGAACAGCAGATACACCAGGGTATGTTGGACGGAAGCCGTGCTCCCAGAAGAACATTGTTCCCTTGAAGTTAGCTGGCATCTTAAATACATAGCCTGCGCCATTAGTGAGCTTGCCTACGCAAGTCTCAACACCATCAGCTGTTGCACATGTTGGTGCAGCGTTTGCTGCTGGTACTGAAACGATTGCCAACGTTGCCACAAGTGCGGCTGCACCGAGTGTGGCAATTGACTTGCTGAATTTATTGATTCTCATTGGATTAACCAACCTTTGGTAGTGCATCAGCTGCGATTGCAGGACGTGTGTACTTGAGTTCGGTGACAGCACCCTTACCTGAATCTGTGGTCCACACCTTGCGTGTTCCATCGATTGGCTTGAGAACTGAAGAAGCATCGTATTCACCGATCCAGAAGCCAGTGAAAGCTTCGTGAGTCGAAGTTGAATAACCAAGTGGTGATAGCGCAGCGCTAGAAAGCTTTGAAGCGTTGCCCTCGATGTACTTAATGATTCCTGGGCGGGTTAAGTTCTTACCTGCACCAAGAAGAGCAGATGTTGTGAGGTAACCAATGTTCATGCCTTGAAGCACATTGTTATCCCAAGTCTTATCTGGACCCTTGTTGAAGTCATCATTGATCTTCTTAAATGCCTTCACGAACTCGTCATCTGCTTCACCTGGTGATGGAGCGTGTGATGCTGAGATTGTGCCTGCAAGAAGTGCAGATGAAACAGCTGGAGCAATGCCTCCGGCGCCAAGAATTGTCTTGAAGGTAGTTGCATCTGAACCAACTGAGATAACAATCCACTTTGCTGGCTTGTATCCAATCTTGTTTGCAGACTTAACAGCTGCAGCAAATGCTGATGCAACTGCACCAACAACAACCACATCAACGTTATTTGCCTTGAGCTGAGTCATCTGAGCATCAAGTCCGCCACCCTGTGTTCCGGCGATAAATGATGCCGAAGTCTTTCGAGGTGTGAATGTAACGCCAGCTGTTGCTAGGCCTTCAACTGTATTGCGTCCGAAGTCATCAGTCTGATAAAGAATTCCGACTGTCTTATCAGCAAACTTTTCCTTGATGTACTTACCAAGAATCTTTGCTTCAACTACGTAGGTACCGAGTGCACCGAAGGTGGTTGGGTACTTCTTTGGATCTGTGTAGAAGCCGCTGTAGCCAGAGTTAACGAAAAGATCTGGAATTCCACGACGGTTGAGATCCTTAATTACAGAGATGTGGGTCTGAGTTCCAACGCTTCCCACCATCGCAAAAACTTTATCTTTGTTGATGAGTGATGATGCTGTTGAAACCGTCAGGCCAGCCTTGTATGTGTCATCTTTAACAACCAAGGTGATGTTACGTCCATAGACGCCGCCCTTTGAATTTACATAATCAAAGTAGGCGCGAATTGCGTCATCCACCTTGTTATAGCCTGGGCTAGCAGGACCTGTTTGTGGCAACTGCATTCCAAGAACAATTTCTGAAGCGCTTACACCTGGAGTTGACGCACCCTGTGCAGGAAGCGTTGTCGCCATAAGTGATGCTGCGACGAAAGCTGCTGCAATAGTTGCAAACTTTCCAGGAGCTTTGTGCAGAGATCTGCGATTTATCACTACGTTCACTCTTTCTCTTTTACCGGCATGTGCAACGAGAACCCAGAGTGAGTAAGTCATTCAAGGCCTCGATGCCACCAGCCCTGGTGTGGGCCGGAACACCGTCACGCTAACAGAAAGAGGATTTAAAGTGAATATTTAGTGCGAAAGACACCCGCTTTTCCCTCAAGAAAAGGGCGAATATAACTTTTATTTATTTTTATGGCGGTGCGCGCCCATAACCCCTGCAGGGTTAATGACCACGGTCAGGATGAGCAGAAGACTTGAGAGCAGACCAGGCAAGAAGTTGGAGACCTGCTCTGATACCTCAAAACCACCGATCGCGAGTTCAATCCAATCTGGCAAGAAAACCACAATGACTGTGCCGATAAAAGCACCTGCGATGCTGCGGATTCCGCCAAGAATTGCCGCGGTAAGTAACGTTAATGAAAGTGAAACAGGATAAACACTTGGCCCTACTAAGCCACGTAATCCGTAGAGCGCACCAGCCAAACCTGCGAAAGATGCAGAGATGACAAATGCAAAAACTTTTGAACGAGAGTAATTCACGCCAGCAAGTGCTGCAGCACTTTCGTGATCACGAATTGCTCGCCAGGATCGACCAGTGCGCGCAAGCAAAATATTGGAGGCAACAAAGAGCGCTAGCGCCGCAAAAGGTAAAGCCAAATAAAGTTGCCACTGCTCGTAAGTGATTTCGCCAAGTAAATTTGAAAGCCATGTTGGTGGATATCCAACATCGACTGGAAGCCCCTCATCACCCTTTAATACAGAAATGAATCGATTTGCAAGTGAGGGAATCGCAAGTGCAATCACAAGTGTTGTGCCAGCTAAATATGGACCACTTAATCGCGCAGCTGTGATTCCTAAAAGCAATCCAGCAATTGCAGACACAAAAATTGAGACTGGGACGGCAACCCATAACGAGAGTTTTAAATTGATCATCATTAGCGCCGATGAATAACCACCCACGGCCATCAATGCGCCTTGGCCCAAAGAAAGTTGTCCGGAGATTCCGGTAAGTAAAGTCACAGATAAAGTACCGATGAAGAGAATGAGTACGAGTGCTAATTGCGCTTGGTTATAGGCATCAAATCGTGATTGAACCAAGAGAATTAGAAGCACGAAGATTATTGTTCGGATAAGGCTCTTCTTGAGCGCGGAAGATGAATGCGAATTAGACACGTCGAGCATCCTTTCCGCTAAAAATTCCTCGAGGTTTAACAATGAGAACCAAGACAAGGAGAGCTAATATCGAAAGAAAAACATCCTCTGGGGTGTCATAGAAAGTCACGAAGGAGATGACTAAACCAACGATAAATCCACCGATCACCGCACCTATCGGGCTGTCGAGGCCACCAACAACTGCTGCCGTAAATCCAACAATCAGGACTAGATCCAAAGTGTTTGGTGAAAGATTTGAAGTTGGAGTTACGAGCAAGCCAGCAAGTGATGAGGCTGCGCCTGAAATAGCCCAGCTGAGGGTTCGAGTGTGATTAGTTCGGATTCCACTTAACTTTGCTACCTCTTGATTAAGTGCGGTGGCGCGCATTGCCAGGCCCATTCCAGTCTTCTGAAAAAAGATTGTCGTCAAAAATAATGTAAAGAGAACGGTTGCAATGACGAATACATCGAATGAGGTAAAAGGCATTACATTGCCTGCGATCTTGAAACCTTCTTGTTTTGCTGGTGCAGGAAAACCTCTCTCCTCTGCTGCCCAAATTATTCCGGCGAGAGATTGAAGCGCCCCAAGGATTCCAAGGGAGGCGATCACAGGTACTGCTGCTCGCATTGATTCACTGCTCAGCAACTCTGACTTCTTTTTATTCGATAGCGGGCGCATCACCAAAATATCTAGAAGTGCTCCCATTAGCGCACCTGCAAAAAGTGCAACAAAGAATGCAATCCAATATGAGTATTGGTGCATTATCAATGTTGAAGCAATATATGTACTAAACATAGCCTGACCCATTTGGGCAAAGTTAACTACTCCTGCACCGCGCCAAACGATTACTAAACCAAGTGCAACTAGCGCGTAGATAGCGCCACGGGATGTTCCCGAGAATAGCGCTGCTAAAAATGTATCCATTAGTACCCCAAGTATGCTGCTCGTAGGGTGGCATCAGCTTTTAGCTCAGCCGCTGGACGATCTGCAACAACTTTTCCAAGTGCGAGAAGAACGCCGTGGTCGGCAACTCCCAAAGCGGTATTCGCATTTTGTTCGACAAGCAAGACAGTCAAACCGGTAGTACGACAAAGTTGATTGACTGAATCGATAATCTGCTCGACAACAAGTGGCGCCAATCCAAGTGATGGCTCATCAAGAAGCAGCAACTGCGGGCGCGAAACTAGGGCGCGACTGATCGCAAGCATCTGTCGCTCGCCACCTGATAACGTGCCTGCTAATTGTTTGCGACGTTCTTGAAGACGAGGAAATAATAAGTACATCTCTTCCATAGCAGCTGAAACATCACTCTTAAATTTGCGACGACGAAAAAGTGAACCCATCTCGATATTTTCTTCTACCGTAAGCTCCGAAATAACAGCATGCCCTTCTGGAACGTGTGCGATTCCCCGGCGGACGATTTCTTCCGGACGCAGACCAATAATTGATTGACCTTGCCAAGAGATATCTCCAGAAGCGCTGTGCTCGAGTCCTGAGATTGTGCGAAGCAATGTGCTCTTGCCTGCACCATTTGCTCCGATAACGGTAGTGATCTTCGATTGCGCCGCAGAGAGTGATACTCCATCAAGGGCAACTACTGAACCGAATCGAGTTACGAGATTTTCTACTTTAAGCATGAGTGGTCCCTAGATAGGCCGCTAATACTGCTGGATCACGCTTAACCTGATCAAACGTTCCTGATGCAATTACTTTTCCAAAGTTGAGAACATAAACTTTGTCGGAAATAGAACCAATAAAATCTACGTGGTGCTCGACGATTACGATAGAACATTTGCGCTTGAGCTCTTTAAGAAGTCCAGCAAATTTATCAATATCGTCTTGACCCAATCCTGCGGCGGGTTCATCAAGAAGAAGAATCTTTGGTCGTGCAACCAGCGCGCGTGCAATTGATACGCGCTTAGTTTCTGGATAAGTCAGCGCGCCAGGCATTTTCTCGGCAACATCAAGAGCGCCAGCCCAAGCGAGTGCTTCATGTGCTCGGTCACGAAGTTTGGATTCAGATTTAGATGAGAGCCCTAGCGCATCTTTAAAGAAATTTGATGTGCCAAGGACATCAGCGCCCATCATTACGTTCTCTAAAACAGTCAGGCCGCTAAAGAGACCAACTCCTTGCAAGGTGCGGCTAATTTTGTAATCCACAAGTTGGTGGCTAGCCGGCCAAGGAACGTTCTTACCTTCGACCGAAATTAAACCGGAAGTTGGAGTTACGAGTCCTGAGATTGAATTAAATATTGTTGTTTTGCCCGCACCGTTTGGTCCAATTAATCCGACAATTGAATTTTCTGGAACATCGAGGAATACATCATCGAGTGCTGTAAGCCCACCAAATTTAACGGTGAGGTTAGAGATTGAAAGCACCGATGCTGACACCTTGGAGACTCCTTCAATTCACTAGTAGATATGTGCGGAGTAGATTCTAGGCACACGCGGGCCGATTCGGGTCACAATCTCATAGTTAATACTGCCACTAGCTGCGCCCCAATCATCTGCGGTGTATTCGCCGTGCGAGCCATTTCCGAAAACCACGACCCAATCCCCCGAGTTGGCTTTCGACTCTGGGCCAAGATCAACTACAAATTGATCCATGGAGACTCGACCAATGATTGGTGCGCGCTTTCCATTAATCCAAACACCAGCATTTTTAGCGATACGCGGAATCCCATCCGCATATCCCATTGCAACAACACCGAGTTTGGTATCACGCGTTGTGGATTCTGAAGCACCATATCCAACTGGTGTTCCGGCTGGTACATCTTTAACTAAATATAGGGCGGCGCGTAATTGCATGGCAGGACGGAGATTAAACTCTTTCGAGCTACCCATCGATACATCTGGGGTAAGACCATAGATTGCGATACCAGTTCGAACCATATCCAAAGCGGCAGAGTGATTAGTTAGAGTTGCAGCAGAATTAGATAAATGGTGAATGGCATTTGTAAAGCCAAGCTCGTTAAGGGTTGCAATTTCTTTCTTAAATCGTGCAAGCTGTTCTTTATTTTGATTTTCTAGCGGTTCATCCGCACGAGCGAAATGAGAAAAGAGTCCAACTATTTCTAATCCGGCGACATCCGCAGCAGTTATCTGTGACCATTCGCTTAAGAAACCTCCTCGAGTCATTCCGGTATCGAGTTCGAGATGCACGCGAGCTTGCTTATCTTTAGATGCCGCCTGAATCTCATGAAGCGCCTTCAACGAACCTGCTGCGAGATCTATATTTAGTTCGATTGCGCTTTTATAATCAGAACCAGGTTGGACCAACCAGGCCAAAATTGGCGCAGTGATACCTGCTTCTCGAAGAGTTACTGCTTCTTCTAAGAGCGCGACACCGAGCATCGAAGCTCCCGCATCAAGAGCGGTTTGCGCTACTCGCACTAATCCATGGCCATATGCATCTGCCTTTACAACAGCTAGTAGATCTGCACCGGCCTTTTCTTTGAGGCGCGCAACGTTGTGCTTAATAGCGCTGAGATCTACTACCGCTTCTGCTCTCATCGCTCTACGACCACCATTGCGGATGCGATTCCAGAATCGTGTGAGATAGATAGGTGAACGCTCGCACCATCAACCAAATCCGCAATTTCTCCTTGAAAGAGAAAAGCTGGCTTTCCGTTAAGTTGGTTGATTACTTCAGCATCATGCCAATGCAATCCATGTTCTGGACTTAACGCTTTATAGAGAGCTTCTTTTGCTGCGAATCGCGCAGCGAGTGAAGCCTCATTTACTTTGCACTCGGATTCAGTGAAGAGTTTTTCTCGAAGTCCAGGAGTGCGCGCTAGCGATTCATGGAAGCGCTTGATATCTACGACATCAATGCCGATTCCATCAATCATGAGGTGAGTCTACTTCAATGGGTGGTGTTAGTGGAACTGACTATCTGATGGAAAGTAGCGATCTATGGCAATAATAAGAACTAGCAGCGCTCCCCCAAGTAAGAGACCACCAAATAAATCCGAGAACCAATGCGTATTGCGAATGAGCGAGACAGCACAGACGGTAAATGCGAGAGCTGCTACACCTGCGCTAGCTAAGCGACCTCGATAGCGATTTACGTGTGCGTAGCGATAAATTAAATATGCGATGACTCCCCAAATAAATATTGCATTTGATGCATGGCCACTTGGGTAAGACATACCGCCGGCATGCAGGACATCAAAACCAACTCTCGGTTTTGTACGTCCAAGCGCATACTTGAAACCACCAACAACAATGTTGAGAGTTATAAAAGCAAGCAGACCTAGATTGATAGGACGCCAAGTTTTAAAACGTCGCGAGATATATATGGCGATTATTGCTAAAGCTATTCCAGAGACGCTACGAAGGCCCAGATCATCAAGTCTGCGAACCATGAATGAGGAAAGGCCCTTAAAATGTGGGTGGTCTGCTTCGCTAAAGAATCGGTCAATTTTGATAATGAAACCAAAACTGATGACTTGATAGGTCACAAATAGATAACCAGCGAAGAGCCCGGCGCTCCATTTAAGCGCTCTGCGCATCTGGCGGTGACGAGTAGCAATCATTACTTACTCAACTGTTACGGACTTGGCCAAATTACGTGGCTGATCAACATCTGTGCCACGTGCAACTGCAATTTCATAAGCAAAAACTTGTAATGGCACTGTTGCAAGAACTGGCTGAAATATTGGAGATGAAGCTGGAATACGAATAATGTGCTCGGCGCCAATAACTTCTGCACCCTCCTCGGCTATAACGATTACTCGAGCGCCACGTGCCTTTACTTCTTGAATATTGCTTAACATTTTCTCATCTAATTGATGTTCATCTTTGGCAGGTAAAATTGCAATTACCGCTGTTCCTTCTTCAATTAGCGCTATGGGACCGTGCTTGAGCTCGCCGCCAGCAAAACCTTCGGCATGGATATATGCCAGCTCTTTCAATTTAAGGGCGCCTTCAAGTGCAACTGGATATTCAATCCCACGTCCCAAGAAGAGCACTGTGTTATTTGAAGCAAATTTGCGAGTGAGTTCACGCAATGGCTCGATTGTCTCGAGGATCTGCTCAACCTGACCTGGCAGTTGAAGCATCTCGTTATAGAGAGCTCGTACCTGCGCATCAGAGAGCGTTGCATTAACCTGAGCGAGTTTGAGACCGATGAGATAGACGGCAACAATCTGGGTAAGAAATGCTTTGGTAGATGCAACAGCAATCTCAGGGCCCGCATGTGTATAAAGGACTGCATCTGATTCTCGTGGAATTGTTGATGAATTGGTATTGCAAACAGCGAGAACACGAGCACCTGATGCTTTCGCATGGCGCACAGCCATCAATAGATCCATTGTTTCCCCTGATTGTGAAATAGCAATCACGAGTGAATTCTTATCAACGATTGGATCGCGGTAGCGGTATTCAGATGCGATTTCTACATCTACCGGAATCTTTGCCCATTTCTCAATTGCATACTTTGCGACCATGCCCGCGTGATACGCAGTGCCGCAAGCAATTACCGAAATGCGCTTAATGTTGCGGATTTCATCATCACTCATATGCAATTCATCGAGCAAAATTTGATTGTTATCTGAAAGACGACCAATTAATGTATCTGCAATCGCCTTCGGTTGGTCAAAAATTTCCTTGAGCATAAAGTGTGGATAGCCACCCTTTTGTGCCGCAGCTGCATCCCAGGTGATTTCATATTCACGAAGTGGCAAAGCTTTTCCTTCAAGATCGCAGATCGCGATTCCGGCGGGAGAGATTGTGACGACCTCATCCTGGCCAAGCTCTACTGCTCGCTTGGTGTAATCAATAAAGGCGGCAACATCGGATGCTAAGAAGTTTTCTCCATCACCTAAGCCTGCAACAAGTGGAGAATTACGGCGTACGCCAACGATTGTCTGTGGTGCATCCGCATGAATCGCTAAAAGAGTGAATGAGCCACGAAGACGTTTAACAGCGGCGCGCATTGCCGCAGTAAGGTCACCGCCATTTTCTTTGCGTAGCTCAGATAATAAATGCGCCACAGATTCGGTATCAGTCTCTGATTCGAACTTATGTCCGCGGCTTTCTAGCTCTGCTTTGAGTTCTGAGTAATTTTCGATAATTCCATTATGGATAACTGCGAGTTTGCCTTCATTATCTAAATGCGGATGCGCATTGCGATCAGTTGGTCCCCCATGTGTTGCCCAACGCGTGTGGCCAATACCTGAATGAACGGTTGGAAGATTGGCAGGAAGGGCCGCTTCAAGATTTGCAAGCTTTCCGGCCCGCTTTTCTACAAAGAGTGAGGTTCCGGTGCCGAGGGCAATTCCTGCAGAGTCATATCCGCGATATTCAAGACGTCGCAGACCTTCAACAATAGGGGTGAATGCAGATTGCGGTCCTGTGTAACCGACGATTCCGCACACGAATTAGTTCCCCAGTTCTGCCTTAACAACCGCAGCAAGTGATGTTGCGATGTCTTGGGCAAGGCTATCACTCGAGGCTTCGACCATCACGCGAATCAATGATTCAGTGCCTGATGCACGTAGAAGTACGCGACCGGCATCGCCTAATTGCTTTTCGGCGGCTTCAACAGCTGATGAAATAACTGTTGATTGTGCAAGCTTATCTTTCGCAACATCAGCAACATTTATGAGAATTTGCGGGAAGCGCTGCATCGCTGTTGCGAGTTCTGCAAGTGTCTTTCCTGAACGGACAACTTCTTGCGCAAGAGCGAGCGCGGTAAGAATGCCATCGCCCGTTCCTGCATGTTCGCGAATAATAAGGTGCCCTGATTGCTCGCCACCGAGTGAGAAATCGCCTTCAAGCATCTGCTCGAGAACATAGCGATCGCCAACCGCAGTTATTACGACATTGATATCAGCACTCTTCATTGCATGGAAGAAGCCGAGATTGCTCATAACAGTTGCCACGATTGTGTTGGACTTTAGGCGCCCTTGAGCTTTAAATCCGTTAGCCAGAATAGTCATAATGTGATCACCATCAACTACAGAACCCGATGCATCGACAGCTAAGCATCGATCAGAGTCGCCATCGTGGGCAATACCAAAATCTGCTTTCTCGCGAACAACTGCCGCTTGTAGATCTTCAAGATGGGTTGATCCGCATCCGTCATTGATATTCCAACCATCGGGTGAGTGATGTATGGCAATAACTGTCGCACCGGCTTTTTCATAAACTGTTGGGGCAACATGCGATGAGGCTCCATTGGCGCAATCAACAACGATCTTCAAGCCATTCAGTGGCGTAGTCACCGATGCAAGTAAGTGCTCAATATATTTTGCCGCAGCAGTTGAATCGTCATAGATACGTCCTACTGCGCGACCTGTTGGACGCTCCCATGGCTCGCCCATGCGCTTTTCAATTGCTGCCTCAATAGCATCATCGAGCTTGCCACCACCGCGTGCAAATAACTTGATGCCATTATCTGGCATTGCATTATGGGATGCAGAAATCATGACTCCGAGATCGGCGCCCGTTGCGCCAACTAAATGCGCAATTGCTGGAGTTGGAAGAACACCTACGCGATAAACATCAACGCCAGCCGAAGCGAGTCCTGCAACGACCGCTGCTTCTAGGAATTCACCAGAAGCGCGTGAATCTTGGCCTACAACTGCACGAGGACGTTTGCCTGCATTGCTAGAGGATTCAACGAGAATATGTGCTGCTGCAACTGCTGCTGATAACGCAATCTCTGCAGTAAGAATTGGACCGTTCGCTAAACCACGAATCCCGTCTGTTCCAAAGAGAGCCATAGAAACTCCTTTTTAGTGGAACAAACGGGATTTGTAGATTTATAAGATTTAGCGCTTTGAGTACTGTGAACGCTTACGCGCTTTCTTTAATCCGTACTTCTTGCGCTCGATAACACGTGCATCGCGCTTAAGGAATCCAGCCTTCTTAAGTGCAGGACGGTTAGCATCGCGATCGATCTCGTTAAGAGAACGTGCAACACCAAGACGAAGTGCGCCAGCTTGACCTGAAACTCCACCACCATTGATGCGAGCAAATACATCGTATGTACCTTCTGCACCTACTGTGCGGAATGGCTCTGATACGAGTTGCTGGTGCACCTTGTTAGGGAAGTAATTCTCAAGTGTCTTACCGTTTACAACCCAACGGCCTGTACCTGGAACGAGACGAACACGTGCAACAGCTTCCTTACGGCGACCTGTACCAGCACCTGGTGCTGTGATTGCCTTACGGTTTGTTGCTGCAGCTGGTGTTGAAGAAGAGTAAGAAGTTGGAGTCTCGTTCTCATCAAGCTCGAAAGTTGTATCTGACATATTTTTCTTTTCCCTTTACTTGATGATCTGTGAAACTTGAGTGAATACGTATGGGACTGGTGCTTGTGCAGCATGTGGATGCTCTGCACCTGCATAAACCTTTAGCTTGCCTGCGATGTCGCGACCTAGACGGTTCTTTGGAAGCATTCCCTTGATCGCCTTTTCAACTGCGCGTGTTGGG
>WLNN01000029.1 GCA_009699765.1 Actinomycetota bacterium | reverse complement strand
GCCATGGATAATCGCAAACTCGGTCGCTTGATGGGATACCTATTGCTAGGCGCAGGTATCGGACACTTTGTTTTTCCAAGTGCATTGGATTCGATCGTTCCGGCAGCACTTCCCGGAGATCCTCGCATTTACACATACTTAAGTGGCGTTGCTGAAATTATGATTGGGCTTGCGCTGTTGTCGGCGCCAGATAAGAAACTCTTTGGCAAACCGCTAAAGCTCTGGGGTGCATATGGCGCTTTTGCATTGTTTCTTGCGGTCTATCCGGCCAATATCAATATGGCAATTCAGTGGAGTGATCGTCCGATGCCGGATCCGCTATTTGCATATGCGCGTCTGCCGTTTCAATTTTATTTTCTCTATGCGGCATGGCAATTGATTAAAACCATCAAGCGCCGAATGGCCTAGTTGTGTCTGACATTGTTGTCCTCACCGATGGCGAATGTCGCTTCTGTGAAGTGACTATGGCGTGGGTTGAGAAGAAGTTAGAACTCGAGGCGATTGCATATCAACGTGCAGATCTAGATTTCTATGGTTTGAGTTACGAGCAGTGCTCGAAGGCGGTTCACGTAATCCACGCGGGCAAGGTTTATGTTGGCCCCGATGCGATTGCATATTTGCTAGGGCGTAGAGGAAATTGGGTGCTGGGCTTTATCGTCAGGGCATCGGGGCCGCTAGGGCAATTTGGCTATAAGTGGGTTGCTGGCCATCGAAATTCTTGGTTGATCCGAACTGCGACAAAACTTATCGAGCGTTCGCTTTAGCGCACATTGCCGTAAAGGTTGCCCCTCATAAATTTGTGAGCCTGTCATTTGGCAATGAATTGATACTTTTGCAAAGGTTTCTCGCCATGCTCGAGCTGAACCCCTACAATTCATAAAACCATTCCTACAGCCTCGGAGAATCTTGATGAAAAAGACTGCCCGCATTTTAGTTCTTGCCATGATCGCGTCATTGATGACCGTTGTCGCGGGAGTTGCCCCTTCGAGTGCGGCGCCTGGAAAGCTGACAGAAAATTTCAATATGTCAGAGCTAGTAAACCCATTTAATTGGTACGCCTCATCATCAGGCAGCGGAGATGCGCATCCTTGTCTTTCAGCGCTAAACAGTTCGCTTTCAATAAACCTCTCAGGCGAAACAGTGCTTCCAGGATGTACGGGAGTTACAGATCTTCAAGGCGCAGGCGCCCTTTTTCTAACAACTGCCAATGGCAATCAGGCTGCAACAATGTTGTACAACCGGGCGCTTCCAACTGCCGCAGGTCTAGACATCTCATTCTTCCAGGCGCAATACGGCGGAACTGGTGCAGATGGAATCTCTTTCTTTGTTAAGAACGGTGAAAACAATGATCTCACTGTGGGAATCCCGGGTGGTGGCCTCGGTTATAAAGGTATCCATGGTGCGCTCTTTGGAGTTGGCTTTGACTCATATGGAAACTGGAAGAACAGCAGCCAGAAGGACATAGCCTGCGCAGGAAACAGCGTCGGTGAAGTTGCTAAGACTCTTATCGTTCGCGGCCCGGACAAAAGTGCGAGTAAGGATGGTTCATCAGGTTTCTGTATTTTGCCTGGAGGAATGGCATTTACTGACGGTGTAATTGGAGCCGAATATTTTGGAACACCATCTAATACACGGGCACAGGCTGCACGCCCAGTACGAATATTGGTTGATCCTTCTAATTTAGTGAATCCAAAGATTCGTATTTATATGTGGAAGACAGGATCTCTCACCCAAGACCCTACGACTGCACCAATTCAGTTAGTTGTAGATCAACCAGCCGAATACATAGCAGCAACAAGTATGAAGTTTGGTTTCTCTGCATCCACCGGTGGCGCAGATGATAATCACGCTATTTGGGGACTACAGATTGCGCCCCAAGTTACAGAACTATCCCCGACTGTTCATATCGTCCCAGATAATTCAACAGTAAATGCAGGTGCTGCTGCGGTCTATTCGTATAAATTCTATAAGAATGCCGCCCACACAATCGAATTTGGCGCTACTGAATTAACGTATTCAAATCCGGTATGTACCAGTAGCTATTCGGCTGCAACTAATTACACGACATTTCCAACAACGTTGCCAATTACTTGTACTGCGGCAAATGTTGCGATGCATAATGTTGTTGCAACAGATACCGCTGTCCTGACTATCAATCGCGGCACGCCCTCAATAGCACCTGCAACGAACACAATTAGTGGCAATGCCAATAAGGCAATTACTGCCACAGCTGGTTATACATCTCGTAATTTTCTGAACGCAGCTGGAGTGCAATACACAATTTCGCCAGCACTTCCTACAGGCTTAACAATTAATGCCACAACTGGCGTTATTTCAGGAACCCCGACATCAATTTCGAGCGCTACCTACACAGTAACGGGAACTTCCGGCGCAGAGAGTGCTTCTGCATCACTAACAATAAATATTGCTGCTCCAGTAACATTTGCATACACGATTGCATTTGATAAGGGCTCAGGTACGTCAGGAACGTTGGCTACCCAGACAGGAAATGCTGAAACTTCAGTAGCTCTCTCGCTCTTTAGTACCTCAACAATGATCAAGCCCGGCTATAAATTTATTGGTTGGCTTGGGTCAAACTCGATTGCTTACACTGACGGACAAGTTATTTCACTGACTGGCCCAATAAATTTGACCTTAACAGCAGAGTGGACGAAGAGCACTTATGCCTATGACATTTCGTTCTATCCAAATGGTGGAACCGGAACAATGGTAAAGATTACTGGCACTAATTCATCAGTAACTCTTCCAGGAAATAGCTTCACTCGCGACGGATACACATTCGTCGGATGGAAGGATGATTCTTCAACTGCATACAGTGATTCTCAAACGCTGACTTTGAGCCAATCTACAACCTTGATTCTTCAGGCGCAGTGGGTGCAAGGCAAAGTTCCGTTGATTAGTCCAGCAACTACAACTATTAGTGCAGTTGCTGGAACTCCTATGACTCCAACGGTTGGATTTACGGCGACCAACTTCACTGGAGCAGTTACATATTCAATAGCCCCAGTACTTCCTGTAGGCCTCTCATTTAACACAGCGACTGGCTCGATTTCAGGCACTCCGACGACTGCAAAGCCAGTGGCAGTGCATATCGTGACTGCAACAAGTGCCACAGAGAGCGCAACAGCAAAAGTTGATGTTGTTATTTCTGCAGTGCTGACTTTCCCTTATGCAATTTCATTTGTTGCAAATGGCGGAACCGGAACAATGGCGGGCCAAACCGGCTTAGGATCTTCTGTAAAACTTTCAAATAATACTTTCACACGTGCCGCTTTCACTTTTGCGGGCTGGAAAGATGATGCTGGAATTGCTTATACAGATGGCCAGACGTTGGCGCTTGCAGCAACTACATCACTAGCTCTTCATGCACAGTGGACGGCATCTGGCGCAGGTGGGGGAGCAGATAATCTGACCGATAAGATAATTTCAATTTCACCGGCCAAGGGTTATGCAAATGATGAAATCACAATCACAGGTGAGTTCAATCATGTCATCACATCAATCACAGTTGATGGCTTGCTATTACCTGCTAATTCTTGGAAGCAAGATAAGACCACTGTTAAATTTGCTGCTCCCGGACATGCTGTTGGAGTGGTAGATATCAAGCTCAGCACTGGTTTATTGCCTGAGCTAACTGGTCAGAAGTTTGAATACCTAGCTCTTAAACAACTTGAAAAAGAGATCGGCATTTCAGGAATTCTTTGTCTCGGAACTTTTGATAAGGCTTGTCCATCAAAACCAGGAGCAGCCCAGCCGGTTTCATTTAAAGTCGGTTCGAATGCGCTTTCAACTAAGAGCATCAAGATTTTGAAATCATGGCAGCTTGAGAAGGCGAAGAGCATCATTGTTTACGGCTATGCATCTAAGGCTGGATCAAAAGCCCTTAATGACAAGCTCACAAAGAAGCGTGCAGCAGAAGTTGGGGCCTGGGTTAAAAAGAACTGGCCTGGTTTATCAATTAAGACCGTTGGACTCGGAACCAAGGTCAATCGTTTATGCAAGGCCTTTGACAACAAATGCGCGATGATCAAGATTGTTTCGCTCAAAAAGTAGGCCGTATAAGCCGATTTTTGCTAGAAAATGTTGAATAACTTGCTTAGGGTTACACCATTCATAGCCCAGGAGAAGATGGAATGACCGCCTTGCGTAGGAGAGCCGCAATAGCAATAGCGGTTTTCTCATGCCTCTTTGCATTCGTTGTGCCGATTGCGGTCCAGCAAAGTGCCAGCGCACTGGCTTGCGTAACACCGACAGAATCAACGCTGGTAGATGGTGCAGATACTTACACGGTTCAAACCTTTACCGACACTTCTGCAAATTGTGATTGGCAAGTGCCGAGTGGTGTGACTGCAATTGAAGCAGTAATTGTTGGTGGCGGTGGTGGAGCTGCATTTGGATCTTGTGGCGGCGGTGGCGGTGGTGGTCGATTGTTAGTTTCTGATGCGCCAATAAATGTAACCGCTGGTGATTTACTTTCAATTGCAATCGGCGGCGGCGGTGCCGGCGGATGGTTTGTAGATCAAGGTCAGTGGACGCATGGAACTTCTGGATCGCCGAGTTCTTTAACTATTTCAAATAATACTTACTCTGCATCAGGCGGAGGTGGTGGCGGTGGTGGATACGGCGCAGTTGCAGGATTAAGCGGTGGTTCTGGTGGCGGCGGAACAAGTTGTCCAACTGATGTCGGCGGAAGTGCTGACGCTTCAACTGTTACAGGTTTTACCGGTTATGCAAATGATGGATCAACTGGTGGAACAAATACTTACGAAGGCGGCGGTGGTGGTGGAGCCGGTGAGGCAGGAACTGTGCGCAATGGTGGCGCAGGAAAAATAGTTTGGGGCGTTGCACTCGCAGGTGGTGGTGGCGGTTGGACCAATGGCGTTGGCGGAATCGGTGGCGGTGGATCAGGTGGCCCGGGCCAAAGCACTGCATCAGAGGCCGGAAGCCCTGGCACAGATGGACTTGGTGGCGGTGGTGGAGGCGGACAACGTGGTGGTTCTGGCCGCGTAATGATTCGCTATTTAACGCCAGCTCCTACTGCAATTCCTTCACCAACAATCGTGATCGATCCAGCAGATGCTAATAGTTATTCAGGAAGTGGCAACGTCGTCACAGATGTCGTCTCTGGGATTTCAGGAACAATGACTAATGTTTCTTTTGATTCGTCTTATTGCGGAGTTTTTACCTTCGCCGACAATGCGAGTATTGCTTTTCCGACAACTGATTTTGGAGATGAATTTTCATTAAGTGCATGGGTAAAACCAACATCCGGGGCTTCAAATATTCAAACTCTTATGTCCAATGCTGGATCTGGTGGCGGTGCAAACGGATTCAAACTCACTTGGAACAACTGGAGTTCATCAGATAAAAAGATGGTGATTGAAAACGGCGGTGGAGGCTCATCCAAAATCATTTCAGCGTCCCCCCAAATCGTTGATGAAGAGTGGCAGCAATTGGTTTATACATTTAGCAAAACCACGCGATTGGTTACTTATTACCGTAATGGTGTTCCGGTCGCGCACAACAACGCACTCTTTATGTCAGCAGCCGGCACAAATCAACCTTGGTGGTTAGGGTCAATGGGCGGTGGCACACTATTTATGAATGCAAAACTTGGTGCGGTGAAGATTTTTTCAAAAGTATTAAGCGATGGAGAAGTCACAGCGGATTACAACTCGACAAGTGAGCGATACACCGCGAATCCAATTTGTCCCGTAGTTGCGCCAGTTGCACCAGTTAATTCGGCTGTACCATTAATTACTGGCATAGCAAGAATTGGCGAAACCCTGACAGCCACGACTGGTGAATGGTCGGAATCGCCAACATTTGAATATCGCTGGCAGAGCGCTGAGACCACAACGGCTGCTTACTCAAACATTGAAAACGCTAATTCGAGTACATACACGCTGACACGAAGTGATGTTGGCAAGTATGTAAGAGTTGTTGTCAGGGCTACCAATGCTGCTGGTTTTGTCGATGCAATCTCTGAGCCAACATCAGCAGTAATTGCATTTGCACCTGCCGCGCCAACCCTTGACTCAGTTACTGGCGGGGACCGTCAGCTAACTCTTTTTGTAACACCGGGGGATGACGGCGGATCTCCCGTGACTGGATTCTTTTATTCCTTCGATGGAATTTCATTTTCGGGACTCAGTGGCAACACTTCACCATTTATTATTTCCCCGGTTACTGGGCGAGAAACTTTTACTGTGACGGTTCTGGCAGTAAATGCTTTTGGGGCAAGTCAATACAGCGAGTCATTGACTGCGGTTACAACAGATGCAGATCTTGATGCCAGTGATGCTGCAGCAATTGAAACGGCACGACTGGCTGCTATTGCAGAAGCTGCGCGAGTTGCAGAGGTAGAACGATTAGCCCGAGTAGCCGCTGAACTCAGAGCAGCCGAGGAGAGAGCTGCTGCAGAGGCAAGAGCGAAAATTGCGGCTGATGAAAAAGCGGCAGCAGAGAAAAAGGCAGCGGATGATAAAAAGGCTGCCGATGAAAAAGCGGCTGCAGATTTAAAGGCGAAGGAAGATGAAGAGAAGAAATTAGCGGATGAGAAAAAGGCGAAAGAGGAAGCTGACAAGAAGAAGGCTGATGAAGAGAAGAAATTAGCAGATGAAAAGAAAGCGGCCGATGAAAAGAAAGCGGCAGAGCTAAAAGCAAAGGCCGACGCTGATAAAAAGAAGGCAGATGATGAAAAGAGAGCGGCAGAGCTAAAAGCAAAGGCCGACGCTGAGAAGAAGAAGGCCGATGAAGAGAAGAAAGCTGCAGAATTAAAGGCAAAGGCTGAGGCCGAGAAGAAAGCGGCGGAGGCAGAACGGGCTTCTCAACCAACGACAACTGCCACGGCGCAGGTAATTACGAGCGCAGAGGCTAAAGCTGAAATTGCTGGATCTTCAGAGAATCCGGCAGCTGTTGCGGAGAGAACTTCCCTTGGCGGCAAATATGTCGTCTCTGCCCTTAGCGCTGGTGGAAATAAGGTAGCCCTCAAACTTAAGGGTCTTAAAGTTGGAACAAAAGTTGTACTAAAACTTAAGAGGAATGTGCGACGATGAAGAAACTTTTATTAATTGCGCTGCTCTTCTTAAATTTCTCAACCTTTCCATCCTTTGCCGATGATGAGATTACAGAAATTATTGCGACCGCTGAATCTGCAGATGTACTAGTTGATTTGCCTGATGACCTCGAGCCGGGTTATCACATTGTCACTGTGGACGTGGTTGACCCAGATACAGGTGAATCCACTCAAGAAGATATTAGTTTCTGCAAAGACAATGAGAGCGAAATTCATTGGGACAATATCTGCCCAGACCTCGACATTATTGTCGATCCCGCAACGCTTGAAAACATAGAGAGTGTTGAAGATTTGCCGGCTTATAACCCAGCAAAAGAGGCAGAGAAGACCTCTCAAACTCAGGTAGCGGGCTTTACCGCACTGAGTGTTTTATCAGCTGGTGGCGCTGCTGTTGGAGCTGCAGTTGGCGGCGCCGCAGGTGGTGCTTCATCAGGTGGTGGAGGTAGCTCGGGAGGATCCGGTGGTGGCAGTGGATCTGGTACTTCGCGAGGTGCTGCTCGCCGTGAAGATAGCGAAGGAAATGGTGAATCAGAGGCACGTGTAGTTGATGCCGAAGATGCATTTCATTCTGCACATTCGAAAGATTCTTCACGTTTTGAGATGACCTCTGATGAACTCGAAATGATGGGCCTAGGTGATCGATCATTCACCTGGAGGGCGCCACTTACTCATGTCACTGATGCTCTTGTGCTGACTTCATCGCTAAAGGTTGCAAGATTTTCTCCTCTCTTCTCAAAATTCATTTCTGATGCGAATTATCTGAGAGCAATTTTCGGCTCACTTTCTTTCCTTAGCGTTCCAATCGGAATCGCGCTTGGCATTTTTGCGCTGCAATCAAGCAATTTTCAACCGATGCCGCCTACATGGACGTTGTTAGTCGCTCTCTCAATTCTCAGTATCTTCGAAGCTGTGGGCGGATTGACGGCCGTCCTGGTCTTCTCAGTTGGCGTATTTGCTTCAGGAAATGCATCAAATCTCAACAGCGTTCTTACAGTTCTTGCTATCTCTGCAATATGTGTAAGCCCATCAATTCTTGCTGGATCTTTCAGGCCATTTCGTCGCAAGCTCACCGGAGATGAAAGTATCTGGGAGCGCGGCTCGGACTATTTATTGGCGGCAATTCTGACCAACTGGACCTTTGTCGGATTCATTAATTCACTCAACGTGATTGCTGGAAAGCAACTAGCGATCACTGGTCAAGCAAAAGAGATTGGTTTTGCTGTCGGCATCGCAGTGATTGCCAGAATGATGCTCGAAGACTTAGCTATCTATTTATATCCAGTACGAACAGCACGTCTTCAATTGTCACCTCCGAAGCCATCACTTCGCCAGCAGTACATTTCAAATGCTCTGAAGGCATTGGTATTTGCTGTCGTAATGGAGCGCTTTATTGGGTTTAGCGTTCCACTACTTCTCGGCACAGCATTATTTGTTTTGCCAAATCTCTTGAAGCTCTCTGCTGGGACTATCCTGCCAAAGTCAAGATTGCTTCACTTTGCACTTCCCAAAGGGGGAGTCCGCATTGTTGTAATGACAATTCTCGGAACACTCTTTGCAAAATTAGCAGCGGAGATTTTTACTAACCCGCAAGATTTCTTAACGTGGGGCTTTCTCTTGCTGAGCATCCCAGGTTTTGTCGTCAGTATTTTGGGACTTCTCTCTGACGATAAAAATGCTGGCTCTCTGCGCCATCACAAAGTTGGTAATTGGATCTACCGAATCGGCGGAATCGGAATTCTGTATCTCATCGTTCAAATTGCGGCAGGAAAAGATGTCGTGGCACTCCTTACCGGCGGCGCTTGAGAAACGTTAGATTTTTCGGTCGGCGATGTAAGGCTGGTTTTAGCGAACTGAGCGAAGAACAGCGGTGACTTTGCCGAGAATTTCGCAATGAGTTCCATCGATTGGTTCGAAGGCATCGTTAGCTGGCAATAACCAAACCTGGCCACCCTTGCGAGTGAAGGTCTTAACAGTTGCTTCGCCATCAATCATTGCGGCAACGATCTCGCCATTGTTGGCATCTTTCTGCTGACGGATAACAACGAAGTCGCCATCGCAGATAGCTGCATCAATCATTGACTCACCCTTGACCTTCAACATAAATAAATCGCCGTTGCCCACAAGTGATTCTGGAAGTGGCATTGTCTCCTCGACCATCTGATCGGCGGTGATTGGAACACCAGCTGCGATTGATCCGACGAGTGGAATGAACTTGGTTGTATCAACGTGAGTTGTTGTGCCGAGTTCTGAATCTGGAACTACTAATTCGATTGCGCGACCAGAGTTATCACCGCGGCGGATGAGCCCTTTATCCTCAAGGATGTCGAGCTGGTATTTAACAGAGGCAGATGAGGTCAGGCCGACAGCGGCGCCGATCTCACGCATGGTAGGGGCGTAGCCCTGGCTCTCAACTGATGATTTGAGGTAGTCGAGAATCTCGACTTGGCGGCCGGTTAGCTCGCCATCTGGGGATATCTTTTTGGCCATGCACAGATGGTTCCACACCCTGTGGAAAAAATCAAACATATGTTCGAAAAAATGTTGCACTTGTCGGTGCAGCGGGGTATCTTTCTCTTATCGAACAAATGTTCGAAAACCTTCCCCAAGGTTGTTAGATAGCAGGAGTAAAGACCATGAGCGCTATAACCGTTATAAATCAAGGCTTTTCAATCAATCCGTCCGTGCGATTAAATCGCCGTGGTCGTTTAGCCCGTACTCTCGTGGTTCTTTCTCTCGCTATCGTGGCAGCATCAGTTGCTGGCGGAGGCGCTGGTGCTGACACAGATTTCGCCCCAATCCACTCAAAGAGCTTCATTACAGTGACTGTGGCGCCTGGAGATACCGTCTGGTCCCTTGCAAACCGCGTCTCTGAGGGCCATGAAGTGCGCTCGCTCGTTGCGCAGATCATCGAGGTCAATAGTCTTACCTCAGGTGATGTAACTGCTGGCCAAAAGATCAGAATCCCGCTTAGCTAACCCTTAAAAAAGAGTCGGGCGTGTCGCCAAGCCTTCAACAAGACAACTCTCAAGATTTGCTTTAGAGTTCCCACTATATGTAGGGGTTAAAGCAGTGAAAACTTCCATTACTAGTGTTTCTAGTGTAGTTTTCGCAGTTCCCCACTACATCTAGTTGGATGAATTTTAGGGATTTCGAGAGGAGACACGCCGCATGATTTGCCCATTTTGCCGACATGACGATTCACGCGTGATCGACTCACGACCAGTAGAAGATGGCACACAGATTCGCCGTCGCCGCGAATGCCCTCAGTGCTCACAGCGATTCTCAACTCAAGAAGTTGCTCTCCTTAACATCATCAAGCGATCTGGAGCTACCGAACCATTTAGCCGCGAAAAAGTACTCGTTGGCGTTCGCAAGGCATGCCAGGGTCGCCCAGTAAATGAAGATGATTTAGTTCTCTTGGCACAGCGCGTTGAGGAAGCTCTCCGTGCAACTGGCCAAGCAGAGATTGAAGCTAATGAGGTTGGTATGGCAATTCTTGCGCCACTCCGCGAACTCGATGAGGTCGCCTACCTGCGATATGCCTCGGTGTACCGTAACTTTACCTCCCTTGAAGACTTCGAAGGTGAGATCGCACTTCTCCGTGCTCTACCTTCACATAGCAATACAGATTCAAATGTTTCAAACACTTCAATAAAAGTAAGTAGCAGTACCCCTTCCTCCGCCAGCAAGAAATCAGATAGCACTCCCAGTTTTTCTGGAAAGAGCTAATTGGATTCTTGTCCCCTAAAACTAAATAAGTACGACCAGAAATAAAAACCAGAAAACAAAACTTTCAAATAACCAGTAAATAAAGAGAAGACGGGAAAACAAAACATGTCAGATACGGTCATCAATCGACCAGCTTCGAAGGTTAAGGGCGGCACTTCAACAGGTGGCTTAACAATCGAACGCATTTATACCAACGAAGGCATCCATCCATATGACGAGGTCACATGGGATCGCCGCGATGTTGTGCAGCAGAACTGGAAGACCGGCGAGGTTGTTTTCGAACAACGTGGCGTCGAGTACCCAGATTTCTGGTCTGTTAACGCATCGACAATCGTTACCACCAAATATTTCCGCGGAGCCGTTGGCGCTGAGAACCGTGAGTGGTCTCTCAAGCAGGTCATCGATCGCGTAGTTCTTACATATACAAAAGCTGGCAAGGAGCACGGTTACTTCGCAACTGACGCGGATGCAACTATCTTCGAGCACGAGCTAACACATATGTTGCTTCATCAGATCTTCTCATTCAACTCGCCAGTGTGGTTCAACGTTGGAACAGCAGCACCTCAGCAGGTTTCTGCATGCTTCATCTTGTCTGTTGATGACACCATGGACTCAATCCTTAACTGGTACCGCGAAGAAGGAATGATCTTTAAGGGCGGTTCTGGTGCCGGTCTTAACCTTTCACGAATTCGTTCATCAAAGGAACTTCTTAAGTCAGGTGGAACAGCTTCTGGTCCTGTTTCATTTATGCGTGGTGCTGATGCATCTGCAGGAACAATTAAATCTGGTG
>WLNN01000028.1 GCA_009699765.1 Actinomycetota bacterium | reverse complement strand
TAAGCCAGCAGCTAAGAAGGCTGTTGCTAAGAAGAAGCCAGCAGCTAAGAAGGCTGTTGCTAAGAAGAAGCCAGCAGCTAAGAAGGCTCCTGCTAAGAAGAAGCCAGCAGCTAAGAAGGTTGTAAAGAAGGCAGCAAAGAAGCGTTAATTCTTTCCGCTTTTAATGGAAATGGAGTCGGCATTTGCCGGCTCCATTTTCTTTTATCAATAGTATTGGCACATGGCTGAGTTCAAGGTTTCCTATGACCCTCCAAAGGGGCAGCCACTCGGGACAAATCTCACCTTCAAAATCTGCACATCAATTGTTATTCCAATTTTTCGATTAATTATGAAGCGAGATTGGCGCGGGGTTGAAAACATCCCTAAGTCGGGAAGGGTAATCGTTGCATCTAATCATCTTTCGTATGCTGATGTTTTAGTGCTCACAGATATGCTCTACACAAATGGTCGGGCTCCGCGTTATTTAGGAAAGTCCGGCGTATTTCGAGTTCCCATTATCGGAAAAATTTTATTAGCTGCGGGGCAAATTCCAGTAGAGCGCGAAACTAGCGAAGCGCGCAAAGCCGTCGATCACGCAAAAATATTATTAGAACAAGGCCATCTTATGGGCGTCTATCCAGAAGGCACTCTGACTCGTGATGAAAATTTGTGGCCAATGGTTGCCAAGACGGGTTGCGCTCGACTTGCGCTAGCTACTGATACGCCGGTGATACCTATAGCTCAATGGGGCTCACAGCAGATACTGCCTCGGTACAAGAGCCGCATTTATTTATTTCCACGCAAGACAATTCAAATGAGAATTGGTACCCCAGTTGATCTCTCTCGCTGGAAAGGCAAACATGACGATTCGCAGGCGCTAATCGAAGCGACGGCAGAGATCATGCGTGCTATTACTGTAATGCTTGAAGATATTCGTTCTGAGAAGAGAACCCCAGTAATCTTTGACCCTCACACATCTGAATTGCCGAAGACAGGTAATTTTGTAAAGTCGAAGAAGAAGGCAAAGCAATGAGCAATCGCGTTACGGTATTTGGAGCTGGTGCATGGGGATCAACCATGGCGCAGGTTCTCCATGATGCCGGTAATGACGTACTCCTCTGGGGGCGTAGCGAAGAGGTAGTAGCTGAGATTAATTCGGCCCATACCAATATGAAGTATCTCCACGGTCATGTATTGCCCTCCGAGCTGAAAGCAACTTCAGATCTTGAAGAAGCTTTTAATCACACGAATATTTATGTATTAGCAATTCCGGCACAGCAATTACGCACAATGCTTGCGGAATGGAAGCCTTTAGTTGCCGCCGATGCAATAGTTGTGAGCACGCTTAAGGGAATCGAAGTAAGTACGCAGAAGCGAATGACAGAGATAATTGAGGAGATGTGGGGCGTGAGCAAAGTTGGAGTCATTACTGGCCCGAACCTTGCAGATGAACTCGTACTTCGACAGCCAGCAGGCGCAGTAGCGGCGGCGGTAGATCCAATGCTTGCAGATTTTATCCGTGAACTTTTTCGTACTCCGTATTACCGCACCTATACATCGACGGATGTAATGGGGTGTGAAATCTCGGGTGCAGTTAAATCGGTAATTGCGCTATCGGTTGGAATCTCTATCGGTATGGGTTTCGGCGAGAACACTCAGGCGATGTTAATTACTCGAGGGTTAAATGAAGTTGCGCGACTTTGTGCTGCGCACGGTTCAGATCCATTAACGGCAGCGGGCCTAGCCGGAATGGGCGATCTTGTCGCCAGCTGCGGTTCTCCACTATCGCGCAACCGCACATTTGGTGAAGTTCTAGGACGTACCGGTTCAATGGAAATCACACGCCAACAGGTAGCAAAGACCGTTGAAGGCGTCTCTTCAGCTGGTGCAGTTGTGGAAATTGCGCATCGAGTGGGCGTGGAAGTACCTGTTATTGAATCAGTTGCAGATATCGTTAATGGCTCGCTCACTCCCGATGCAGCGCTCCAACGTCTGATGGAGATAACAACGAAAGCAGAGAACTTCATCCGATGAAGCGCGTAGCGATTATCTGCGGAGGACGCAGTAGCGAACATGAAATCTCATGCATATCTGCTGGGGGAGTCATCTCTGCCATTGATCGATCTAAGTTTGAACCTGTTCTAATCGGAATAACAAAGAGTGGCAAATGGGTTCTCCTTGATGAGAAATTTCCGCTGCAAATTGTTGATGGAGTACTTCCAGTAATCCCTGAGGATGCGCCCCCTCTGGTAGCTGATATCGCGGGTTTTTCTGCCGGAGGAGTTTCACTCAATATAGATATTGCATTCCCTGTGCTGCATGGTCCATTTGGCGAAGACGGCACGATTCAAGGCATGCTAGAAATGGCTGGCATCGCATACGTTGGTTCAGGCGTTCTTGCCTCAGCCGTTGCAATGGATAAATCATTTGCAAAGCCAATCTTTGCATCACACGGAATTAAAGTTGCAGAAGGATTCACAATTACCGCAGAGAGATGGAAATCTGAAGTCACTGCAATCACTCACGAAGCAACCTCTCTTTCTTATCCAGTATTTGTAAAGCCCGCTCGTGGTGGTTCAAGTCGCGGCACTCACAAGGTGAAGTCAGAGTCTCAATTAGCCGCTGCAATTAACGATGCACTCACTTTTGACTCAAAGGTCATGATTGAGAATGCAGTTGTGGGCTCAGAGATTGAATGTGCAGTTCTAGAAATTGATGGATCTGCGCAGGCCTCAGTTGTTGGCAAGATTTCGATAGACCCTAAGTATGAGTTCTATGATTTTGAAGCGAAGTATCTAGATGGTGCAACTACAATTGAGCTCCCAGCACCAATTGATAAAGATATTTCTGGCGCAATCCGAGACCAAGCTATTAAGGCTTTTAAAGCACTCGATTGCCGCGGGTTGGCACGCGTTGACTTCTTCTTAACAAACAATAACGAAATCATTATCAACGAACTCAACACGATGCCAGGATTTACAGCGACATCTGTATTTCCTAAGATGTGGGCTGCGAGTGGAGTTAGTTATACAGAAATAATTACCGCACTGCTAAGTTGATTCAGCTAGTTTGTATTGAATATTAAATTAGCTAGTTACAGGGCAGGTAAGAGTCCTGGTAATTCCAGGAACGGCTTGTACCTTAGATAAAATCAAACGTCCGAACTCCTCCATTGAAGGAGCCTCTGCGCGCATAATTACATCGTATGGGCCGGTGATTCCCTGAGCGAGATTAACGCCAGGAATTGCTGCAATTGCCTGCGCAACAGAAGATGCCTTGCCGACATCGGTTTGAATCAAGATATATGCCTGTACGTTCATACGCCCAAGGTACCGCATGAGATAGGTTTCTGACTATGGAATATTCCGAGGAGCAGGTAATCGCGCTGCTCGCTGAAGTATTTTCTAGCACCGATCCTCGAGTCTTCGTAGGAATAGGTGATGATGCGGCCCTCGTGCGTGGAGCTAGCCAACAAATTTTAACGACAGATGTTGCCGTAGAAGGAATCCACTTTAAGACTGCCTGGTCATCACCTTTTGAAATCGGGCAGCGTATTGCTGTTGCCAATATCGCTGATGTATTAAGCATGAATGGCAAGTGTGACTACCTCTTAGTTGCAGCAACATTAACTGGGGAAGAGAGCTTGGATTGGATTGGAGATCTTGCCCGCGGAATTCGTCATGAAGCAGATAAGGCGGGCGCAGTAGTTGTGGGTGGAGATTTGGCTCGCTCGACGGTGTTATCAATTGCAATTACCGCCATCGGACATACCGATAAACCAATTTTACGTAGCGGTGCAAAAGTGGGTGACTCAATTTATCTATCTTCGCTGACGGGTTGGTCGGCAGCGGGCTTAGAAATACTTGCAAAGGGTTTAGCGCCTTCAGAGAAAGCGGTCACTCGATATAAAGCACCGATACTTGATTTGAGCAAGGACTTCTCCGCAGCAACATCCATGAGCGATGTCAGCGATGCCCTTTTGGTTCAAGGCTCACAGATGGCAAAAGCCTCTGGGGTTCGATTTGAAATAGATCTCAATGAAATTAAAGCAGCTTCAGAATTTGAAGAGCTATCTGCACTTGCTAATCAATTAGGTGTTGATGTTTTTACCTGGATATTACAAGGGGGAGAAGATCACGCTCTTCTCGCAACTGGGATTGGATTGCCAGGCATTCTTGTAGGACAAGTCGTACAGGGATCAGGGATAGCTGTTATGGAAAATGGTATAGAAATAGAAATGGCTCCAGTTTCCTGGAGCCATTTTAATAAAAGTAATTAATTAAGCGCGAGCGACCTTGCCAGCCTTAAGGCATGAAGTGCAGACGTTCTGACGCTTAGATGCACCCTTAACGAGTGTCTTTACGCGCTGAATATTTGGATTCCAGCGACGACGTGTCTTCACCTGTGAGTGAGAAACGTTATTTCCAAAGCTTGGACCCTTGCCACAGATGTCGCATGTTGATGCCATTGCGGAACTCCTTGAATAAATAAAGCTAACCGACATTCGCGTTCAGCAGGCGCCTAGGGTATCAAGAGAGGGGCGAATTGAGCCAATCCGCAAAGTTTGCCAACTACCCCCGCGTATTTGTGCGCGAAATTGAGGGGGCGAGCGAGAGAATAGCCCCATGGCCACCTTTGACTCCAAACTCAGTGGAGTCGTTGGCGATAAAACCGCAAAAGTCTTTCACTCGCTCTTTGGCTATACAACCGTTGGCGATCTACTTCACCACTTTCCGCGTCGCTACCTAGTTCGCGGTGAGCTCTCAGACATCAAAGAGCTCAAAGAAGGTGATGAGGCAACAATCCTTGCAAAGGTTCACAGCGTTTCAGCACGAAGATTTCAAGCACGTAAAGGAACGATGCTTGAGGCTGTTGTCACTGATGGAACTGAGAAACTCTCACTCACTTTTTTCAATCAAGCATGGCGTGAGAAAGATTTGAAAGTTGGAAGCCAAGGACTCTTTGCTGGCAAAGTGGGCATGTTTAACGGAAAGAAACAGTTGGCGCACCCTGATTATGAAATGATTCCGGATGGCAACGACGTTGATAGCGCGGTTGCAGGTTTTGCAAATCAATACATTCCTCTCTATCCATCAAGTGCGAAATTGCCATCATGGAAAATTGCTCAATCTATTACGCTGGCGCTAACTTCTCTCGATGATGTTGAAGATCCGATTCCTCTTTATCTTTTAGAAAAGAACAACTACCCAAGTATCCGCCAGGCTCTTGTCCAAATACATCAACCAAATGATTTGGATGCTACAGAAATTGCGCGAGAGAGATTGACCTTTGATGAAGCTTTGCTTTTGCAGTTGCTTTTGCTTAAGCGTAAAGAAGTACTTCGTAAATTAAGCGCTATTGCGCGCCCCCACAAACCAGGTAGCTTACTTGATTCTTTCGATAAAGATCTACCTTTCCAATTAACTGCCGGGCAAGTGGCAGTTGCAGCTGAAATTGCAGCAGATTTAGCGGCTAACCATCCTATGCATCGACTCCTTCAAGGCGAGGTGGGTTCAGGTAAAACTGTTATTGCACTTCGAGCCGCACTAACAGTGATTGATAATGGCGGACAAGTCGCTCTCTTGGCTCCTACTGAAGTTCTTGCAGCACAACACCAACGGACTTTTGCAAAGTTATTGGGTGAACTCGGCGATGGAGGAAAGTTAGGCAGTGCTGAGATTTCAACGAGCGTCACATTGCTTACAGGTTCTCAAAATGCAGCAACTCGTAAAGAGGCACTTGCAGCCATCAAAAGCGGCAGCGCCGGGCTAGTTGTTGGAACGCATGCTCTTTTGGGAGAGAGTGTGGAGTTCAAGGAGCTCGCTCTTGTCATTGTTGATGAGCAACACAGATTTGGCGTTGAACAACGTGATGCGTTGAAATCAAAAGCTTCAATCACTCCACACTTGTTAGTTATGACGGCAACCCCGATACCTCGTACAGTTGCTATGACGGTATTCGGAGACCTCGATGTTTCGACTTTGAAGGAACTTCCATTAGGTCGCCAGAGCATCACAACACATTTAGTTCCAGTTGAAGAGAAGCCACATTTTCTAGAACGTACTTGGGAGCGTGTGCGAGAAGAAGTCTCTCAAGGACATCAGGTCTATATCGTGGCGCCACGAATAAGTGCAGATATTTCCGAGGATGCTGACTTTGAATTTCTCACAGGAGAGAACACTTCACTTACCGCGGTCGAAGAATTAGGCCCAGAACTTCAAGCTGGCGCCCTTAACGGACTTCGAATTGCCCCACTTCACGGAAGGCAGAGTTCTGAGGTCAAAGACGAGACGATGAAGGCCTTTGCGGCAGGTGAAATTGATGTTCTTATCTCTACAACAGTTATTGAAGTTGGTGTTGATGTCGCAAACGCTACATTAATGGTCATTATGGATGCTGATCGATTCGGCGTATCGCAACTGCACCAGTTGCGCGGGCGTGTAGGTCGAGGCACTTCTCCGGGACTCTGTTTGTTAGTAACAAAATCACTTGCTGAATCACCATCTCGTCTGCGATTAGAGGCAGTCGCTTCGACCACTGACGGATTTGAGCTTTCACGTATCGATTTAGAGCAACGCCGAGAGGGTGACGTTCTTGGCACATCGCAATCTGGATCTCGCTCGCACTTAAGACTCTTGCGAGTACTGAGGGATGAAGCGCTCATTGAGGTCGCACGCACCGAGGCGCAGCTCATTATCGAAAATGGCATCTCCGCCCATTCATTGTTGGAAGCGGCGCTAAAGAAGTTAGAATTAGATACGGCAACGGAATTCATAGACAAGAGTTAGATTAGACAAGAGTTAATTCAGGAGTGTAAATGCGCATCATCGCTGGAGTTGCAAAGGGCCGTCCAATCTCGGCTGTTGCATCTGCAACCCGTCCAACCTCTGATCGCGCACGTGAAGCGCTCTTTTCAACTCTCATGTCAGAGTTTGGAAACTTTGATGGACTGCGAGTTCTCGATCTCTATGCGGGCACGGGAGCAATTGCGCTAGAAGCACTTTCGCGCGGGGCAGCGATAGTTCATGCAGTTGAAAAGGATGAAGCGGCGGCTAAAGCGATATTGGCGAATTTTGAAAGTATTAAAAGTGCGCAATTTGCTGGCACTTTTCATCTATACACAATGGGAACACATAAATTTCTAGGCGATCGAGCACAACATCAATATCATTTTATTTATATCGATCCACCTTATGATGTTGATGATATTGATGTAGTTGAATCGCTCGTGCAATTGAAAGAGAACGGCTTCTTGCATCCGGATGCCGTGATAGCAGTCGAACGAAATTCTCGGACGAAAGAGATTTCCTGGCCGTACGGTTACGAAGAAATCCGTGTGAAGAACTACGGTCAAGCGACGATTTTCTATGGGATTCCGACTGAAGATACGCCTGAGAATGGATAACTGAGGCGCCTCTTGCTAGCGTTGCCCATATGAAGCGCGCCGTATGCCCTGGATCCTTTGACCCCATCACCTTTGGGCACCTGGATATTATCGAGCGCGCGAGTAAGCAATTCGATGAAGTAATTGTTGCTGTATTCGTCAATCGCAAAAAAGAGGGACTCTTCTCAGTCCAAGAGCGCCTTGACCTTATTGCAGCCAACGTTGCTCAGTACAAAAATGTTAAAGTCGATTCAGGCGCAGGTCTTCTAGTTGATTATTGCAAAGCTAAAAATGTTGATGTGATAGTTAAAGGCTTGCGCGCCGTAACTGACTTTGATTATGAACTTCAAATGGCTCAGGTACATACACAGGCTTCTGGGGTTGAAACAATGTTTATGGCGACGTCTCCTGCCCACTCTTTCTTATCTTCATCAATTGTCAAAGAACTAGCCCACCACGGGGGAGATGTTTCAACAATGGTTCCAGCTAATGTCAATGCAGCGCTGAAAGCTCGGGCTGCATCCCAAGAAGAGAAGTAAGAGGACGGTCCCGTTATGTCTATGGATTCAATTGAAAAGTTAAGCTCAGCTATCACGATGATCGAAGAGGCGCGTAGTGTTCCTCTCTCAGCATCATGTGTAGTGCATCGTGGTGAGATTCTTGAGATCCTCGAAGGAGCCCGTGAGTTTTTGCCGAGCGATTTGCATCATGCAGAACAGATAATTGTTGATCGTGATCGGATTATTGAAGAAGGCCGCGTTAGCGCTGAGACAATGATTGCAACAGCGCGCGAAGATGTTGCCCGTATGGTCGAGCAGACTGCAATTGTTCAATCGGCTCGCGATGAGGCTCAACGTATTTTGGATGATGCCCGCGATATCGCGGCGCAAGAACGCGAAGAAGTTGAGGCCTATATTGATGGACGCCTTGCAACCCTAGAAGTTATCCTTAATAAAACTCTTGATGCAGTTGCTCGCGGTCGTGAGCGCCTAGAAGGCGCTGATGATAAAGATGTACTTTCGCAGCTCAACACCGATAACTAGTGATGGCTTCTAAAAAACCTGCCAATCAAGGCGCATTTCTTCTCAACACACACGAAGTTCCTCGACGTGCCGGTGAAATGAAGGAATACGAGCTAGATGTAATCGCACCATTTCGCGTTGGAGTTCCACTCATTGGGGTTCCAGAAAATGATGTTATTGAGTTGGATATTCGCTGCGAATCAGTGACTGAAGGAATTCTTGTCACAGCAGATATTTACGCTGTTGCAGTTGGTGAATGTATTCGTTGTCTTGATCCCGTCGAATTGGTTATTGATAGAAAAATTCAGGAGCTTTATAGATACGAACCCACCGACGACAAAGGTAAAAAGTCACGCAAGAAAGAGGAAGAAGATGTTGATCTCGACGAGGAAGAAGTCCTTTTCGTACTTGGCGAACAAGTAAATCTCGAACTTCCGATTCTTGATGCAATAATTTTGAGTTTGCCAGTCAATCCACTCTGTGACGAGGATTGCCTTGGCCTCTGCCCGGATTGCGGGGAGAAGTGGGAGAGCTTGCCTGAAGATCATGGCCATGATGTGGTCGATGCCCGTTGGGCAGGGCTCACTGGTCTGAAGTTAGAGTCTGGTCTGAAGTTAGAGTCTGGCCTGAAGTTAGAAAATGGCCCCGATTTGGGTTCAGAGGCAAATTAGGCGATACTTACGCCATATCCGCTGGGTCCCTAAGGGGCGCAGCAGTCGAGTTAAAGGACGGTTACCGTGCCAGTACCAAAGCGAAAGATGTCTCGTTCAAAGACACGTTCACGTCGTTCTATGTGGAAGACAACTGCGGCGTCACTTTCAAATTGCCCACAGTGTCAGCAGCCAAAACTAAACCACGTTGCTTGCCCAACATGTGGCACATACAACCGCCGTCAGGTTCTTGACGTCTAATTCGTACTCTGAACTACTCGAGCAGCTCGGAGTCGAGATTGATTCTGAACTACTTGAGTTAGCTTTTACCCACCGTTCTTATGCTTATGAAGCGGGACTTACCGCGACCAATGAGCGCTTGGAATTTCTAGGTGATTCTGTTCTCGGTTTGATTGTCACCGAAGAGCTTTTTCGCAAATACCCGGATCTCGATGAGAGTCGTCTCTCGCCATTGCGCTCAGGAATCGTCAATATGCGCGCTCTAGCCGATGTTGCACGCACGCTCTCACTAGGACAGTACATTCGCTTGGGTAAGGGTGAAGAGGTAACAAATGGCCGCGATAAGAATTCTTTACTCGCAGATGCATTTGAAGCAATTATTGGTGCTCTCTATATCTCCGCCGGCTTTGAGAAGACATCAGAGTGCCTATTACGTTTGATTGCGCCAACGCTGAATTATGCAATGGCGATGGGTGCAGGACTTGACGGAAAAACAGCGCTACAAGAATTAGTTTCATCTCTTGGAAAAGCAACACTTGAATATCAAGTAACCGAAAGCGGACCTGATCACGACAAAAGTTTTGAAGCGACTGCAGTTGTTGGTGGAGAACCGGTTGCAACTGGTTTTGGAAAGAGCAAGCGAGAAGCAGAACAATCAGCAGCACGTAGCGCTTTTGAAATTCTTACCGCTGCAAATCCTGCGTAAATAAATAACTCTCAGAACCCTCAAGTTGAGGTTTAGCCGAGTCGCGATGATATGGAAACCTTCATGCAAGGTAGGTTATCGCCGTGTATTTGAAGAGTCTTACCCTTAAAGGATTTAAATCCTTTGCCTCTGCGACGACCCTGCGCTTAGAGCCAGGTATTACCTGCGTCGTCGGTCCAAATGGCTCGGGTAAATCAAACGTTGTTGATGCACTTACTTGGGTTATGGGCGAGCAGGGCGCAAAATCTCTTCGCGGCGGAAAAATGGAAGATGTAATTTTCGCTGGAACATCTGGTCGCGCGCCTTTAGGTCGCGCAGAAGTTGCAGTAACAATCGATAACACAGACGGTGCGCTCAACATAGATTATTCTGAAGTAACAATCTCGCGTATTTTATTCCGAAATGGTCAGAGCGAATATCAGATCAATGGTGAGGCATCACGACTTCTAGATATTCAAGAGTTGCTCTCTGATTCAGGAATCGGCCGAGAGATGCACGTAATTGTTGGACAAGGTCAGCTTGAAGCAATCTTGATGGCAACACCGGAGGAGCGCCGCGCATACATTGAAGAAGCGGCTGGGGTGCTCAAGCATCGCAAGCGCAAAGAGAAGGCGCTGCGCAAACTCGATTCAATGCAGGCCAATCTCGCGCGAATTAACGACCTGACTGTTGAACTTCGCCGCCAACTTCGCCCTCTAGGTAAGCAAGCAGAGGTTGCAAAGAAAGCTGCGACGATTCAGGCGGATCTTCGTGATGCACGATTGCGTATTTTGGCTGACGATTACATCGCCTTTTCAAAGACACTTGATGCAGAAGTCGCAGATGAGAACGCCCTACGCGAACGTCGTGCATCGGTTGAAGCAGAGCTAGATAAGGCGCGCAAGCGCGAAGAAGAACTTGATGCACAAGCTGCATTCGAGTCGCCACTTCTTGTGGCAGCTCAAGAAAATTTCTATAACCTCACTGGATTGCGCGAGAAATTCCGCAGCACGCAGTCTCTTGCGCAAGAGCGCTCACGTTTCTTAGCTGAAGAAGCTGAGGAGGCGCGCTCTGCCGGACGTGACCCAGAAGCGCTAGAAGCTGAAGCGGCAACTTTGCTTGTTGAAGAAACACGTCTGCGACAAGAGACTATCGATGCACAAGCAGCCCTTGATTCAGCAACTATTAGACTCTCAGAGCTAGAGGCAGCGCTTAAAGCTGAAGAAGATCGAATTGATGCAGCGCTACGCGCAATTGCAGACCAGCGCGAGGGAACTGCTCGTCAAGAAGGTCATATAAAGTCTTTAGAAGCACGACTTGAAGCCAATGCTGAAGAAATCAATCGACTGAGCAATGCTCGAACAGAAGCACAATCTCGAGTTGATAATGCGAAAGCTGCCTATAGTCAGTTCGAGATGGAAATTGCCGGTGCGGATGCGGGTGAGCTCGGATTAGATTCTCAATTCGAAACCGCAAAAGGTGCGCTTGAAAATTCAAAGAAGAAGCATGCAGATCTAGTTGATGCTGAGCGCGCAGCTGACCGCGAGCGAAATGCAGTTGAATCTAAACTCGAAGCGATGCGACTTACTTCGCAATCTCGTGATGGCGCTGCTGCCCTTGTTCGAGACTCTCGTGGTGTAAATCTGCTCGGAAGCATTGCATCGCTTATTCAAATTGATAACGGTTGGGAAGCAGCCACTGCTGCAGCCCTAGGT
Organism: Actinomycetota bacterium; assembly: GCA_009699765.1. GTDB lineage: Bacteria > Actinomycetota > Actinomycetes > Nanopelagicales > Nanopelagicaceae > Planktophila. Next base: position 13 of record WLNN01000028.1, on the reverse strand, counting down.
ACTTTGGCGGATG
>WLNN01000027.1 GCA_009699765.1 Actinomycetota bacterium | reverse complement strand
TGGACGTTGATATGGCTTGGTGTAAGTAATGTCTGTGCTTCCAAGTGAAATCGTTCCGTTTGTTGGCTCTTCAAGACCCGCAACCATTCGCAAAGTGGTGGTCTTTCCGCATCCAGACGGTCCAAGTAATGCAAAGAATGAACCTTCTGGAATGGTTAATGAGAGATCATTAACTGCGTTGAAATCACCGTAACTCTTTGTGACATTCTCCAAGCGAAGGTCACCGCGTACTGAAGACATACCTGACAACTTAGTTACCAGCAGCCTTTTGGAATGCCTCTGTCCAAACAGTTTCCTCTGTAGGTGTGAGCGCCTTAAAGACATTCAAGCGTGACATTGTCTTCTCGGTTGGGAAGATGTACTCAGACTTTGCAAGCTCTGCATCAAACTTTGCCATCTCTTCCTGGGCACCTAGTACTGGAGTTACATAGTTAACATATGCAGCAACCTCTGCTGCCACAGCTGGCTCGTAGTAGTAGTTGATAAGAGTCTCTGCATTCTTCTTACCCTCCGCAGTTGCTGTTGCAGGGATAAGGAAGTTATCACCAGAGATAGTTCCGCCTGATTCTGGGATAGCGAAGTCAAACTTTCCAGCGTTCTCTGTTGAAAGCTGGAACATGTCGCCTGACCATGCAATTACAGCAGTGGCATCACCTGAGATGAGATCTTCCTTGTACTCATTGCCCTTTACGCCGCGAATCCAGCCATCGCTAATTTTCTTTGCAAGGAAATCAACTGCATTCATGAATTGTGCTTCAGTTACATTTTCAATTGAGACGCCCTGTGACATCAGAATAATTCCGATTGTGTCACGCATTTCAGAGAGAACAACAATCTTTCCTTTATTTGCTGGAGTCCAAAGGTCATCAAGTGATTTCATTCCCTTTGGATTAACAGCTTTGTTCCAGCCGATTCCGCCCATAATGCCTTGCCATGTTAATGACTGTTCGCGGTTGGCATCAAATGAAGGGTGCGCGAGAGTTGGCAAGATGTTCTTTGCATTTGGGATGTTCGCTGCATCAAATTTTTGTGTGTAACCAAGACGGATGTAACGAGCCGCCATCCAGTCTGTCGGTGTAATCAGGTCATACCCGATGTCTTTACCGAGCTTTAGCTGTCCCTGGATTTTTCCGAAGAACTCATCGTTATCATTAATATCTTCTGAGTAAGTTGCTTTTAGGTTGTACTTCTTCTCAAACGCTTCAAGGGTTGGATAGTGCTTTCCTGAATCATCAACATCTAAATAAAGTGTCCAGTTAGCCCAACGAACTGAATCAGCAGAAGATCCTGATCCTCCCGAACCACATGCAGCGAGCGCAGATGCTCCAGCTACAGCGCCAGCGCCTGCAAAAACTGCACGACGCGAGACACGGGAATTAAGAATTGAACGAGCTTCTTGCGAGAGTGGCGGGCGTGATGCGCGAGTTGAATTAGCCATTTGAGGGCTCCTTTTATTTGCCGGTACAAGGGACGGTTTAGCAGGGCTCATTATGTTACCGATTTGCCCGTAGGCCAAACTTAAATTGCCGGTTTCTTGCCTGCTAATTCGCCAATTCTCAGTCGGCCCTCAGGCGTTGATATTGCTCATCACATGCTTGATTCGGGTGTAATCCTCAAAGCCGTAGCTAGAGAGGTCTTTGCCATACCCGCTTCGCTTGTATCCCCCGTGAGGCATCTCAGCCACCAGCGGGATGTGGGTGTTGATCCAGACGCAGCCGAAGTCAAAAGCCTTTGCCATACGCATTGCGCGCCCGTGATCCTTGGTCCAGATAGATGATGCCAGTCCATAATCGACGCCATTGGCCATCGCGACAGCTTCTGCCTCATCCTTAAACTTCTGAATGGTAATTACTGGGCCAAAAATCTCAGATTGGATGAGCTCATCAGACTGCTTGAGATCTGCAATCACGGTTGGTGCAATGAAGAAGCCAGGTAGGCCAGTTGGCTTTCCGCCAGCTACAACACGTGCATGCGATGGAACGCGGGAGATGAAGCCTGAGACGCGATCGAATTGGTTGGCATTATTTACTGGACCAACCAAGACATCCTCTGATGGCATTCCCATAGCAATCTGGTTAGTTGCTTGATCGGCAAGTAACTTGACCATCTCTTCATATACGCCTTCTTGCACCAATACACGAGTTGCTGCCGTGCAATCTTGGCCAGCGTTGAAGAAACCTGCGATAGCAATTCCTTCTGCAGCTGCCGCTAAATCAGCATCGTTAAAGACAACGACAGGTGCCTTACCACCAAGCTCGAGGTGCACCCGCTTCAGAGATTTTGCTGCAGATTCAGCAACTGCCATACCAGCTGCAACTGAACCGGTGATCGAAACCATTGCAGGTGCTGCATGATCTACCAGCAAAGCTCCTGTCTGACGTTCTCCTGTGACAACATTGATGACGCCATCTGGTAGAAACTCTGACATTACCTGTGCCATAAAAACTGTCGATGCTGGAGTTGTATCACTTGGCTTAAGAACAACTGTGTTACCTGCTGCGATTGCAGGTGCCCATTTCCATACCGCCATCATCATTGGATAGTTCCATGGTGTTACTTGCGCGCAAACACCAACTGGCTCGCGGCGGATAAATGAGGTCATTCCGCGCATGTATTCACCAGCTGATTTTCCTTCAAGATTACGAGCAGCACCCGCGAAGAATCGAATCTGATCAACCATAGGAGGAACTTCCTCTGAGGCAGTTAATCCAATTGGCTTTCCGCAGTTTTCGGATTCGATAGCTACAAATTCTTCTGCCCGAGCTTCAATTGCGTCAGCAATCTTTAGCAATGCACGTTGGCGTTCAGATGGAGTTGTCTCACGCCAATCAGTAAATGCGTTACTGGCCGATTTCATTGCTAGATCAACATCTGCCGCATTCGATTTTGGAGCAGTTGCAAATGGCTGACCTGTTGCAGGATTAACGAGAGTGGTTACTTCACCCGATGTACTGTCAATTGATGCGCCGTTGATGAAATTCTGTAGCTTCTTCATGGCGGTGATTCTAGCTATTAATACTTAGCCGTTTCAATAGTTATACGTGCAACTTGAGTTGCGACAGCCTTTGGTAACGTGAATATAACCGTATACACAGCAGTTGCTGGGGCATAGTCGATGATTTCATACCGGTCACCGAATTGAATATCTCGCCCTTGCGGATCTATAAGAGTAACAGCGTCGTACGCCCAGGCTTCGTACGCGGCAGAAGTTCCACCGGTGTAAGCGGTATTTGTGATTCTTGTTACCAAAGTTGTTGCAGTGACAGAGTCCGTGGCCGCGGTGGTTGTTCCTGCACCGAGATACATGGGAAGCGCAGTCGTGCTTCCGGTTGCAAAAAACTTAATTCTAAAAATTGTGCCTTTACACAAACGAGGATCTAGGCCAATCAAGCGCACATTCGCTACATAAGTATTCTGTGCGCCTTGACCGCTTGTTAGCCCAATGCCAACCCATTGATCGCATGCTTTAATTTGATAAATACCTTGACCAAATTCTTTCTGACGATTTGTGCCACCGAGAGAGATATTTGCCGCAACCGAAGTAGCAAGAAGTCCAAATACAACGAGAAAAATTCCCACATTTAATTTCAGGCGAGAATTTCTAGGAGTATCGTTTTCGCTAAACCCATTATGGTATTCGTCGGGATTAGGGGGTTGATAGAAGTAGCTCATATGACCCCCTTTATGGTGCAACCCAATCCTCAGGCGAAACGGCAATTCCATTTGCCGTCGTGATTGTTATCTTACCTGTCGTGGCTCCTGAGGGAATGTTTGCAATACGAATTAAGGTATCGGAGACTACATAGTTTGTCGTATAAGCCACGTCCTCCCACACGACGACCTTATTTCTCCAAAACTTCACAATCGTATTTGTATTTCCCTGCTGTCCAAACCCAATTCCTTCAATATCAAAGTGCGCCATTGAGCAGAATGGACCCACGCAATATGTGGGGACGTAAGTAACTGATGAAATACTAGGAGCTCGATTCGGATCCACCACAAAAGTTGTGTCTCCGCCCAAATTGATATTGGTTCCAGTCCCCACAGTTGATACAGGAGAACTTGTCAGCCATATCAGAAAGTAGATTTCTGCACTTACTGTTGCAGTTTCATAATTCTGATCTTGTTCTTTGACAGCGTTGAGAATACAAGTGCCCTGTGTTGTCGTGGATATGTTGCCGCTAGTCACTTCGCAACCCTGTGCAGTTCCTGCAGTGACGGTTTGCGTTATTGCCCCCGTGCCTGATCCACCAAATACGTAAGCACTATAAGGTTGGCCAAAAGTTGCAACGTACTGCGCCAGAGCAAGTTGAGCTTGTTGCGCGCGATTTATTCGAAAAGTTTGATCAATATAAGTGACTCCTTGATATCTATTGAGCGAACCTAACGTCAGAGTAAGTGAATTCGCCTGAACGGTGTACGTGTCGCTATTGGTAGGTTTAGTTACGGAAAAAGTTGTGGGCGAAGTAGCAGAGTTATAGGAAAAGCTAGCTGATGTAGCTGTTGCGGTATCGGTTAGTTTTAGCCCTGATATTGAAATCTGCGGAGTGATTAATGCTTGCGACTCTGAATAAGTTGTCGCACTAATTGGCAATACCGTGACCGTAACGGTATCTGCAAGAGCTAACGCTGTTGAATAGCTAATCGATGTTGCCGTCTCATAGTTATTGCCACGGCCCATGGTTGCGGTGTACAAACAATTGCCGGATGCATCAATCGCCTGAAGCACAAACCCGGTAAAGGTGCAGAGAGATTGATTCAGACTTGTCACTGAGAGTGTTCCATCACCGGTGCCTTCGGATGTCGAAGCTACGATTGTTGAAGTATCACTGTATTTCAGAGTTGTTGGCTTGGTGGTTATTGTCGTAGTGCGTAGTTTTCGATTAATTGTCAGCTGGCCATTTACTACGGTAATGCTTTCATAGCTTGCCGCATTAGCCAGCGTATAAATTGGAATGATCTGGTAATCACCAGCGATGGCTGGCCGTGCAGCTAAGTTGAAAACAACTCCGTCATTGGCGATACCAGTAAATCCGTATGAGACGGAGGTGAGTGAATCCCCCGCCACTAGCCCAACAGCGGTGAAAGTATCAACGTAGGTCAGTGAAGAGGCAGTGTAGGTGTCATTTCGACTTGCGACGGTAATGGTTGCCGTATCTGCCTTAAGAACAGTAATTGTTAGTGGGTATTCGAGTGTTGCTAACTTTTCATCAGTCACTGTCAGAGTGTCATAGTAAGTGCCAGCTGTTAATCCAGCAGCAACAGTGATTCGTGCGATATTGGCAGTAGATGTGTCCCAAGTGATATTTGATTTAGCAGTACTGGTGCGTTTAATAGTTTTTACACCAGTACCTGTATTAGCTGCAACCGTGAAAACGTCCGTATGTGCAATGCCATATTTGTTTATTGAGTAACTGCCACTAATTGTAATTCTTGGGTTAATAACTAGATAGACACCTGTGCTGGTATCTGACAAAGTAGATGCAGTATCTGTATCTGTGACAATAACGCGATACTGATTGCGAGATCCGCTCGTCGTTGTCTCAAGTATGGGAGTTGTGTAGCTAGAGGTTCTAAAACCAGAACCAGTTGAGATATTGCTCCAACTTGTTCCAGTATCTGTTGAAGATTGCCACAAATAGGTGCGCACCATTCCAACGGCAGCAGTACCACCTACCGTAAATGTGTAAGTTAGTCCTGCAGTTGTTGTATCACTTACGGGAGATGTGTAGACAGGTATTGGACTTGTTAGGAACTTAATGACGACAACTCCAGAACCACCTGCGCCACCACGAATAACTCCTGAACTAACACCTACGCCGCCACCTCCGCCACCGGTGCCAGAAGTTCCAGCATTACCTAAATATTCGGAGGTTAATCCAACGCGATTTCCAGATCCACCAGCGGCTCCCCCGCCAGATCCGCCCGTACCAGCAGTTACCGAGACATTTTCTGCTGAACTTCCGCCGCCTCCACCGCCGGCATATAAAAGTCCGGTTATTGTTGAAGTTCGCCCAGCGCCACCATTACCTGATTTAGTACAGACCGCCGGTGTTTCTCCAACACCACCTGCACCACCGCCGCCTCCAGCGGATCTGTAACCCGAGCATCCCGGATTTGAACCACCTATGTTTCCGTAGCCAAGATCAATTCCTGAACTCGTTTGAGTCGAAGTTCCACCAGCATATCCAGCGGTATTTGATCCAGATGCACCTCCGCCAGAACCTCCGCTACTTCCATTGTATGAAGAATCGCTAGGTGGAGAACCGTAACCACCAGCTCCGCCACCGCCGCCATTTGCAGTAACCAGCGATGGTGATGCACTCGGCCCCCATTGAATAATTGAATTCTGTCCATTGGCTCCAGTAGCAATTGTTGTCATGGTGCCTGTGCGAGAACCGAAACCTCCCTGGCCCACGCGAATTCCAAAAACAGTGTTTGTATCTGCAATTCGTGCTGCAGATTCCACCATTCCTCCTGCACCACCGCCACCACCAGCAGATGTACTCACTCGCGCGCCTCCCGCGCCACCTCCCGCCACAACTAATGATGTGTAACTTATTCTTGAACCCGGAGATTTCCAACCGCCTAAATTTGTTATGTAAGTCCTTGGAAACTTTATAAGAGTGTAGCCAGACTGTGTCACAGTATCTGTCTCTTTTACATCGAAAAATGTTGCTCCACTTGTGATTGTTAAATCTGTCGTAGAAGTTGCAGAAGCGTCAAGATTGTAAAGTAGTGAACCAGAGCCTTCATTAAAGTCGTAATAGTAATTAAGGCTTGTGGTATTTGAGGCGAGGTGCGAATTCATATCTGATGCGATTTGTGAAGCTGTACGAGCGGCATTAAAGGCAGCCACCTGATCGATTTTTCCTACAAATTTGTATGACGCTGAGTTACCTCTAGCTCCGATCGTGAAGGACTCTGAGTTGTTGCTAGGTCCAACTCCAGAGGTAAGTGCATCGGCATCTGCAGTTTCAACCAAAACCCCGTCGAGGTAGAAATCGTAATTAAGGCTGGTTGAAGTGCGCACAACAGCTATATGGTGCCATTCGTTAGCCGCCGCAGGAATAGTGTTGGGAAGATAGTTCAGGGTGGTGCCGTTGGTACTAAATCCAATGCCGTAGAACCCACCAGAGATAAATAGTTGATACGAATTTTCTTTACAGAGAATCGTGTATGTATTAGAAACTTCAGTTGGATTAACCCAAGCTTCCAAGGTAAATGAGGCTGAAAGCTCGAATATTGCATTGTCTGGAGCGCCTGCATACTGGCTGGTTCCATTGAAGTTGAGTGCATAATCTATCTCTGAATTAACTACGGGATTTGGATCTAATACTGCGCTTCCAGTTGCAGCCGAAGTTCCATATGCGTTGTAACCCGAGACGGTAATCGTGTAACTCTCGCCAGCAATTAGCCCTGAGATAGTCGACGGTGATGAAGAAGCGCTAAAACGTAAAATGTCGCCGTTGGAAGCTGTTGCAGTAATTGTCTCAGTCAACGCTGTATCTGCGATATTAGTTGTCGGTGCAGTAAAGGAGACGCTTGCAGTTCGAGCGCCATTTGAAGCAACTGTCGGGACACTTATTGCGCTATAGACAAAACTTGTGAAGGCTGCGCATCTTGGGATTAATTGATCAACGCCCGCTCCAGTGCGCAACCGGAAACCGACAACAACTTTGCCAGCATCACATGTATAAGAAGATGTAACTCCACCAGTTACCGCTATGTTAGGAATAATTGTACGAAGTTCTTGAGAAGCCTTTGATAAAAACTTTCCACAAATTAGCCCTACGGCTCCTATGTACTTCGCTCCATCATTGGCTTCAGTCACACGTACCCCAACAGCGACTAATCCGCTAGAGCAAGTGTCAGCAGTATTGGGGGTAGCAAATGGCGAAATAGTGTTTGTCGTTGCACTTAGCGAACTATCATCATTGATAGTTCTGCATGTGTAACTAAAGGCAGTAATGAAAGATCCACTGTTGTTCGTTGATGACGTAGAAATCCCTGTTACCACTCCATTAGTACAATCAATTGCCGAAGCATTATTAGAGCCTCCAGTGCCACCAAATGTTGTACCCGCGACAGATGCTGCTTGCGTATAAGCGCTTGCGACGGGTGCGCTGATGAATGGGCTAACAACAATTTGGATAAAAGTGAGTGCGATGATCGTGACAAGCGAGCGAGAGATTCGCGCCTGAATTTTCACCATAATGAGGTGATATTAGACGATAGGCCTAGTGAGGCAAAGTCTTTGTTATTTAGCTGATTCTGTTGCAGCCAACTGACCGCAAGCGCCATCAATCTCACGGCCGCGTGTATCGCGGACGGTTACCGGCACTCCATAAGACTCTAAAACCCTGACAAATTCTTCCTCATCCTCGCGACGAGATGCCGTCCACTTAGACCCCGGTGTTGGATTGAGCGGAATCAAATTGACGTGTGCTGCACGGTTTTTAAGCATACGTCCCAAGAGGTCTGCACGCCATGCTTGATCATTGATGTCACGGATAAGTGCGTATTCGATTGAATAACGACGTCCGGTTTTCTTTTCATATGCATCCGCTGCAACAAGAATTTCTCTGACATTAAATCTATTGTTAATTGGAACAAGAGAATTGCGAAGTTCGTCATCTGGTGTGTGTAAGGAAACCGCTAAAGTGCAGTTGATTCCTTCTTCCATCAATTTCTCAATTCCGTTGACAAGCCCGACAGTTGAAACTGTCACTGAACGAGCAGAAATTCCAAGACCGTCAGGATTTGCATCAGTGATATTGCGCAAAGTGCGTATCACTGCGTTGTAGTTAGCAAGCGGTTCGCCCATTCCCATAAAGACAATATTTGAAAGACGAGTTGGCCCGCCAGGCATTTCACCATTGGCGCATGCACGTGCTGCTGCAACAATCTGATCTGTAATCTCTGCAGCGGTGAGGTTGCGCTTAAGGCCACCTTGCCCAGTCGCACAGAATGGACAATTCATTCCGCACCCAGCTTGTGATGAGATACAAACTGTTGTGCGGTCTGAATATCGCATTAACACTGACTCAACGAGCGTTCCATCATGGAGCTTCCACAAGTCTTTGCGGGTCATTCCGCCATCTGTTGTGCGAGTAGTAACTAACTCCATCAATTTTGGCGTCAGCGCATCGGCGATAGCCTGGCGCTGATCCGCAGGAATATCTGACCAAGTCTCTGGGTCGTTACTCAAATGCGAGAAGTAATGCGTTGCAACTTGGGCTGCGCGATAAGGCTGGAAACCTAGTTCTTTGGCGAAGTTCTTTCGATCTTCCGGTGAAAAATCTGCCAGGTGCTTTGGCGCCTTCTTCTTCTGTACTGGTTCATCAAAAACTAATTTAAGTTCTTCATTTGAAATCATAGGAGTCCTGAATCCTGTGCGCGACGCACTAGTTCGAGTGCGAGCCACAGTGCAGGAGCTGCAAAGAGGATTGAATCTATGCGATCCAGTACGCCGCCATGGCCCGGAAGTAAATCTCCCATATCTTTAATTGCTAAATCGCGCTTGATTGCGGATTCAATGAGATCTCCAACGGTTCCTGAGACAACGACGGCAAGACCAGCAAGGGCACCAAGCCATATCTGTGCATCAAGAATGTAATTAAATGCCAATCCACCTGCAATTGTCGTGAAAACAATTGATCCAATAAAGCCTTCCCAAGTTTTCTTCGGAGAAATTTTTGGCGCCAATGGGTGCTTTCCGATAGCAAGGCCAGTCAGGTATGCAAAAGTATCATTACATGCAATAAGGACTACAAAAGTCATCATCCGATCAAAACCATTGTGTGGGCGTGCAAGAAGAATCAAGAACCCAGCGAGAAATGGAATGTAAATAAGTGTCAGCGCATAAGCAGATGCACTACGAATAAAGTGCTCTGGACCCTTAGGCAGCAAGAGTGCAAGTAGCCACGGAAGGGCAATTGCAGTAGCTACTGCAAGCCCATTGACTCCCCCGAACCAAGCAGCCGAGGCCATTCCAATAGATGCTAAAACTAGCGCTGTGAATGAAAGATTGATATCTGCACGCTTCAACGCGGTCACCATCTCGCGAACACCAAGAACCATTGCAAGTGCAACTATTGCAGCGAAGATTCCTCTATAGAACGCGAGCGAAGCCCACACAAGTGCGAAAAGTCCAACAGATACACCAATTGAAGGAATTAATTTTCTTCCTGCGCGCTTATTAATCGCGTCATTGATGGCGTGTAAGTCAGACATGATTTTGTTCGAGGTTTATACCTCGAGGAGCTCGGCTTCCTTATGCTTTAAAAGCTCATCAATCTTTGCTACATGCTCTGAAGTAATCTTCTCAAGTTCTTTCTCACCACGGCTGAGATCATCCTTAGAGATATCGCCATCTTTCTCGGCCTTCTCCATCGCTTCTTTAGCAGCGCGACGAATATTACGCATTGAAATCTTAGAATCTTCAGCTTTTGTCTTTGCAACCTTGATGTAATCCTTACGGCGTTCCTCTGTTAATTGTGGAAGAGCTACGCGGATGACAACTCCGTCGGAGGCTGGATTTACGCCTAAATCTGAATCGCGGATTGCTTTTTCAATTGATGCCATTGCGCCCTTATCGAAAGGCGAAACTATTGCCAAACGGCTCTCTGGAATTTGAATTGAAGCCAATTGCGACAAAGCTGTGTAGGTCCCGTAGTAATCGACCATGATTTTATTAAACATTGATGGGTGAGCACGGCCTGTACGGATAGCTCCGAAATCATCTTTTGCAACCTCGACAGCTTTGTTCATCTTATCTGTGGCTTCAGCGAGTGAAGTTGTTACATCTGCCATGTTCGTATCTCCCTTGTAGGCCCTCGTTAGCTAACGAGGGTTCCAATCTTTTCGCCGCGAACAGCGCGACCGATATTTCCATGTGACATTAAGTCGAAGACAACGATAGGAAGTTTGTTCTCGCGACAGAGGCTAAATGCTGCTGCATCAGCAACGGCAAGTGACTTCTGGAGAACTTCGTCGTAAGAGATTTGATCAAACTTAACTGCATTCTTATCCTTGCGAGGATCTGCGTTATAGACACCATCAACGCCAGACTTTGCAAGAAGAAGTGCATTTGCGCCAATTTCTAGCGCACGTTGTGCTGCAACAGTATCTGTTGTGAAGAACGGCATTCCTGCGCCGGCTCCAAAAATAACTACTCGACCTTTTTCAAGGTGGCGGATTGCGCGAAGTGGAACATAAGGCTCGGCAACTTGGCCCATTGTGATTGCGGTCTGAACGCGAGTATCAACACCTTCGCGTTCGAGAAAATCTTGAAGTGCTAAACAGTTCATCACTGTTCCGAGCATTCCCATATAGTCAGCCCGTGCGCGCTGCATGCCGCGCTCTGAAAGTTCGGCGCCACGGAAGAAGTTACCGCCACCAACGACGATTGCTACCTGAACGCCACCGCGAACAACATCTGCAATCTGCTTTGCAACATCTACAAGAACATCGGGATCGAGACCAACGCCCTTGCCTCCACCGAAGACTTCTCCGGAAAGCTTAAGGAGCACCCTCTGGTATGAACGCCTATCTACAGGTGATTGCGTTCCTGCCATTGGATGCTCCTTTTCGCCTAATCCGATCTAGCTGGATTTAAATGTCTTGCTTAAGATACTACTGGCCAACGCGGAAGCGGTGGAATGCCTTAACGGCGGTTCCTGCTTCATCAAGAATCTGCTGAACAGTCTTCTTTGCATCCTTTGCGAAAGCTTGCTCAAGAAGTGAAACTTCCTTAACGAAGCCAGTGATGCGACCTTCAACAATCTTTGAGAGCGCTGCTTCAGGCTTTCCTTCTGCCTTTGCTGTCTCTTCTGCAACGCG
>WLNN01000026.1 GCA_009699765.1 Actinomycetota bacterium | reverse complement strand
AGTAAATTCACTTAAAGAATCCGATCTCGATCGTAGTGACTCTGAGGGTTGGACTCCACGTCAGGTAATACACCACCTTGCAGATAGCGAGGCTCAGTCATATGCAAGATTGCGCAGATTGATTGCAGAACCAGGTACAACAATTCAAGGTTATGACGAAGGAAAATGGGCGGATAATCCGACGCTTGGATACACCGACTTAGATGTGAGCACAGCTATCGAGGTATTTGCCGCCGTTAGAAAATCCTCGTATCAACTAATACTTCGCCTTACCGAAGAACAGCTTCAGAACTCTGGTACTCATACTGAATCAGGAGAATATTCCGTTAAGAAATGGCTAGAGACTTATACAAATCACCCTAAAGATCATGCTGCTCAAATTCGAGGTTAAATACCATGACTGAGAACCTACGCCTTCAATGTATAACCGTCGATGCTCACAATCCACAGATAGTCGCTGAATTTTGGGCTGCTGCACTTGATTGGAAAATTACTGACTCTGATGAATTCGGAGTAGTTATCGAATTGCTAGATGGAAGTCCTGAAGTGGGTCGGATGCCAGACATCCTTTTTCTAAAAGTTCCAGATGAAAAAGTAGTTAAGAACCGCCTTCACTTTGATTTGCGTCCTAAAGATCAAGCCGCAGAGGTTTCTCGACTAGAAGCAATCGGAGCAAAGAAGATTGAGATTGGCCAGAGCGAAGACCCCGAAACAACATGGGTTGTCATGGCAGATCCTGAAGGAAATGAGTTCTGTATTCTTAAAGCGTTGAAATGATCACAGAAGAATTCGAAGAAGCAAAAGCTGAATATAAAAGGCTCTTTCCATCATCACCATTTTTTGAAACGTGGGTACCGAGCACAAAATTTCTCGCCGCGGATTACGATCTGAATGGTAATTTGAGTATCAGCCGAGAAGATACGGGAATATATGGAATTGCCTTCGGAGAGAAGCCATTAATCCCGACTAGTTGGAAAAACTTTTCATTAGAATCAATAGGCGCCAATTCATTATCTTCAGATTGTAAAGTTGTTGCAGAGTGGGATAGCTATTGGGCTCCAACAGTTCCAGGAGTTTTCGAAGAATCTCTGCAATCCTCGGACTTAGTAATTGAAGAATTTCTGAAAGAGCATGCACCAGATTCATCTGTTTATCCTGGAAATCAGGAAATATTGCAGTGGATTGAAATTCATGAAAATGCTCAACTCATGGCAGTTGCCGCGCTTTGTCGGTGGCAGTCGGGAGGAGTTGTGATTTCCTCAGTTGCCACTCACCGTGGTTATCGCGGCCAAGGCCATGGCAAGGCACTGATCAAAAAATGCTTGATTGCGGGCTTTCTATTAGGTGAAGATTGCCTCTCATTGGGAGTCCGTCATCAGAATGAGAGTGCGCAGCGACTATACGCCTCTGCTGGCTTCACTTTGATGCATAACTTCACGTACTGCGAAAGACGGTAAACTCTGCGCATGTCTGAAACCGGCACAATCGAGCGCCTTCGTGGCTACCGCAAAACCTATTGGGCGATGTTGGTTTCTTCGACCTTGAGTCTTCTTGCTTCACTTGTTCTTTCGTACGATGCAATTAAATTGGCAGAAGCTCCAACAAATAAACTTTCTTGCGACCTTAACGCAGTAATCTCTTGCGGTAAGGTTGCAAAATCTTGGCAGTCAAGTCTTCTAGGTTTTCCTAATTCATTTCTTGGTCTGATGCTCGAACCTGTAATCATCACTGTTGCAATTGCAGGTCTCGGACTTGTTGCATTCCCTCGACTCTTTATGCGCGTTGCACATATTGGCTATGGGCTTGGACTCCTATTTGCATTCTGGCTTTTGTCGCAATCACTCTTTGTAATTCATGCACTCTGTCCTTGGTGCTTATTGGTAACAATTTCAACAGTTACGGTTTTTTCAACAATCACAAGAATTTCATTGATGGAGAACATTTGGAATTTCTCTGAATCTCGCCATCAACAAATAGTTGATCTACTCAATCGTGGGTGGGGACGCCTTATTTATACAGTTACATATGCAGTGCTCATACTCGCGATTTACTTCAAATACGGTCAGGATTTACTTTCATGAAGGCTTCCCAAGGCGATCAACAAGCAATCCTCGAAGTTCAGCGATTAGATGATCAACTCGCATCTCTAGCTCAGCGGGAGGCAACTCTTCCTGAAACTTCTGCTCTTAGTTCAGTAGTTATCAAGCGCAATAATGTTCGTGACCTCCGAGTCGCGGCAGAGACTGAGCGCACAGATGTTAAGCGCGAGCTATTACGCGCAGAAGGAGATGTTGAGCAAATCGTTACTCGCATTCAGCGCGATGAAGCGCGCTTAAATTCAGGTACCGGTTCAGCTAAAGATCTCGAATCGACTCAGCACGAGCTCGTAACCTTGGGCCATCGTCGCGCTGAGCTTGAAGAAGTTGAACTCACAATTATGGTGCAGGTAGAAGGCATCACCAATCGCATCAACGAGCTCACTGCAGAAGAAGAAGAGTTAAATCTTGAGATAGCTGACTTGGAAATCAAGAAAGAAAATGCCTTAACAATCATCATTAATGAACGCACAATCGTCTCCGAAAAACGTACATCAATAGCCGCACCAATTGCACAAGATTTAAAAGATTTATATACCAAGCTTGCCAAGGACAACAATGGAAATGGCGCTGCTCCGCTGGTTGGCAATGAATGCAAGGGATGCCACCTCACAATAAACACCACAGAGATTGCACGAATATCAACTTTGCCAGCAGAGGAAGTAGTTCGCTGCGAACAATGTCGATGCATTTTGGTGCGCGAGTAATTAATTATGGCTCGCACATTCAAATTAACTGCTGACGGTGGTTCGCGAGGTAATCCCGGGCCAGCAGGATATGGCGCAGTAGTAACAGAAAATGGCAAAATACTTGCAGAGCTCTTTGATGTCATAGGAATTGCAACAAACAATGTTGCTGAATACAGCGGACTTCTCGCTGGTTTAACTCATATTCATCAACTAGATCCTGAGGCAATTGTTGAAGTTGCCATGGATTCTAAATTAGTTGTAGAGCAAATGTCTGGCCGCTGGCAGATAAAGCACTCAGATATGAGAGATCTTGCTAAGCAATGCCGCAACGCGCATAATCCTTCGCTAGTTACATACAGCTGGATCCCGCGTGATGAGAATTCACATGCCGATCGCCTCGCTAACAAGGCGCTAGATGGTGGAAGTGCGCATAAGCCGATAGCAGTGATTCAGCAGAATTTTCTAACCGATCGACTCCGGAGCTCTGAAGTTCCGACAACAATTCACTTCATTCGTCACGGTGAAACAATTTTGACGCCTACCCGTAAATTTTCTGGTACTGGCGCGCTAGATCCAGAGCTAACCGAAGATGGTTTAGCGCAAGCAGAGCGCGTTGCTGCAGAGGTGGTAAAACTCAAGCCAGAGGTACTTATCTCTTCACCACTTAAGCGCGCTCGTCAGACTGCGGATGCGATTGCGCAAACAACAAGTCTTGAAGTCATTGAAGATACAGATTGGTATGAACTTTCATTCGGCACATGGGATGGAAAGTCGATCGAAGAAGTTAAAAATGAAACTCCTGATGATTATCAGGCATGGCTCGACTCATCTTCTTATGGTCCCGGCGGGGGAGAGTCATATGACGAAGCTCGGATTAGAATTGATGCAGCCCTTGAAAAAGTTGTCGCAGAATATCCAGGCAAAAGCATTGTCGTTGTAACACATAATGGAGTTATCAAATCAGCGGTTAATATCGTTATTGATGGCCCAAATGATGGCGTTTTCCATATGGATGCAACGCCGTGCTCGATTTCTACAATTTCTATCTGGCCATCTGATGGCTTACGAGCGCTCCGCTCATTTAACGAGCGCGGTCATCACCGCTAATTGTTGCATCCCGAAGGTAATCAATAATCAATTGATGGTCTTGCTGCAAACCTTTGTACTCGATGGTCTCTGGCAACAGACTCGCCAAAGTTTCGGCGAAAGCAGTTGATGAATCTGGATCTTCCTTAATCCACTTTAAAGGTTCGGCGCGATTGCGAATCGTAAAGAAGAGAAATTCGCCTTCGCGTGAACGTGTAAGAGTCTGGCGTTCTGTCCGCCACCAATAATCTTCAGGTCGCGCTGTTTGGTGGATAGAGGTTGGCTGGTGCAAATCTGCAGTGCTATGAAGCGACCAATTCTTACGCCAAGCAGGACGATCTGCAGAGATCTTGTCGAAAGTAGCTGTCATATAAGGCGCAAGCGCTCCCTCATAGCCCGGCACTGGAGCATGAACTGCATCCATACCTTTACCTATTTTCTCGGACAACTTCCAACGCGAAGGAAAGAGAACTGCGCCAGCGACTATCTTCCACTCATTGTTCTCACGAGATAGCACCACAAGATCTTCTCCAATAATGGATGCAATCTCCAACAGGATTTCGGGGGAGTCAAATGAAATTGTGGTCTGCGTTGGTAGGTGAGTGATTGTCTTCTCAGAGAACTTGTATTTATTCGCGTGAAACTCCTTTAAATTTTCGATAATACGTTCTGCTAGTTCAGCTATAGCTTTGCGGTATCCAGGGAGCTCTTGATACACAACATCATGATCTGTGATTGCAAGAGCAAGACGTTCAGGAATTTGAACATCTAAATCAGCACCGGCTTCTAGCCATGCTGCAGGTTCAAATGAACGCAGCCCCATTCCTAGGCGAAAAGATTTTCCATCACTTGGTGGGGGATAGACATAGCCGGCAGACATGGTCTTAGTATTGCGGAGTGAGTTCATACCTACAATTACTTAAAGAACGAGAACTGATTCGCGTTGAAATGGTCTGTCTCGGAAATATCTGTAGGTCTCCGATGGCCGCTGCAGTACTTGCCAATCGTGCAAGCGAGATAGAAGCTCCGAAAATAATTGTTTCTAGCAGTGGCACCTCATCGTGGCATGTAGGCGAAAGTGCTCACTTGCTTTCAGAACAGACCTGGAAATCAGTTGGTTACTCGTACAGTCATCAAGCTCGCCAATTCATGGCAGAGAGATTTGATGAAGTGGATCTGATACTCGCTATGGATTTGAGTAATCATGAGAATATTCTCAATCTTGCTCGCAGCGATGAAGACCGAGCCAAGGTTGCGATGCTTCGCTCTTTTGATCCCGGGGCTGATTCGGTAGAGGTTCCAGACCCTTGGGGCAATGAGATAGATGCCTATCAGGAAGTCCTGGTCATGGTTGAATCCGCGGTTTCGGGGTTACTTAAAACACTCGCCTGAGCGTCAATTTCGATTTGTGAGGCTACCTAGGGCAGTGCTACGCTATTTACGCAACACCAATGTTGCGTAAATCGAAGGGCTAGGCAATGCTGGCGAATTTTCTGATTGGTCTCCGAGAAGGTTTAGAAGCGGCACTTGTTGTCGGCATTCTTATCGCCTACCTTAAGAAGATTGGTCAGGGCGATCGCACTCGCATTATCTGGGCCGGTGTATTCACCGCAATTGCAGTATCAATTGCTTTCGGTTCGTTCTTCACAATCTCATCTTTTGAATTAGAGGGAAATGCAGAGCCGTTCGTTTCAGGTACTCTCTCAGTAATTGCCGGTGGGTTAATTACTTGGATGATTCTCTGGCTTGCAAAGAAGGCTCGCTTCCTAAAGCAAGAGCTCGAAGGTGCGATGGATCGCGCAATTGCAACTGGTGCCGGTTCGCTATTCGCGCTCGCATTCTTCTCTGTTGGCCGTGAAGGTCTTGAGACCGCAATCTTTATCTGGAATGGCGCTCTTGCTTCTAGCGGCGCGACCACCGTTGTTCTCGGAACATTCTTAGGTCTTGGAGTATCTGTAGTTCTTGGATGGTTGCTGTATCTCGGTTCGCTAAAAATAAATCTTGGAAAGTTTTTTCGCTATAGCGGAATTGCGTTGGTCTTTGTAGCTGCTGGAATGTTCAGTTATGCAGTGCACGAATTCCAAGAGATAGATCTCCTTCCAGGAGACTCTTCAAAGCTCTATGACATCTCTGGATTTATTAGTGCGGATGGCTTAGTTGGTTCGATACTTAAGGGTGGCCTTAATTACACACCAACTCCATCAGTCCTTCAGTCAATTGTTTGGCTAGCCTACGTATTGCCAGTTGGTTACTCCTTCTTTAAGAAGCCAAAGAAAGTCCTAGTCAATTCTTAATTCTTAATCAAAGATAAAAACCCCCGCATATTCTGCGGGGGTTTTTTCGCGCCTCAAATTTTAGTGATGACTAAACGAGGTCGAATCGATCTGCGTTCATGACCTTTGTCCAAGCTGCGATAAAGTCTTGAACGAACTTCTGGTGGTTATCATCTTGCGCATAGACCTCTGAATATGAACGCAGAATTGAGTTTGAGCCGAAGACCAAGTCTGCACGGGTAGCGGTAAATTTCACTTCACCTGTTTGACGATTGCGAAGGTTGTATAGATTGCTACCGACTGGCTCCCAGACGTATGTCATATCAGTCAGAGTCACGAAGAAGTCATTGGTGAGTGCGCCTACGCGTTCTGTGAAAACGCCGTGCTTGCTATCGCCAAAGTTAGTTCCAAGAACGCGCATTCCTCCGAGGAGAACTGTCATTTCAGGTGCGGTTAGACCCATTAATTGCGAGCGATCAAGCAGAAGCTCTTCGGGGCTGACGGCGTAATCGTTCTTCTGATAATTGCGGAAACCATCATGCAACGGCTCTAGCGGCGCAAATGATGCAGCATCTGTCTGAGCAACAGTGGCATCTCCGCGACCTGGTGTAAATGGAACCGTTGCCGTGATGCCAGCAGCTTTCGCCGCCTTCTCAACTCCAACACCACCTGCAAGAACAATGACATCTGCTAGAGATGCATTAGCTTCAACCGCAATTGGTTCGAGAACAGACAACACTCGTGCAAGTCGAGTTGGTTCATTGCCTTCCCAATCTTTCTGTGGCGCAAGACGAATGCGTGAGCCATTTGCTCCACCTCGCTTATCAGAGCCACGGAATGTTCGTGCGCTATCCCATGCAGTGCAAACGAGTTCTGCCACTGTTAGATCTGATGAAGCAATCTTTGCTTTGACATCATCGACATTGAAACTTTTATTGCAAGGAGTTATTGGATCCTGCCAAATGAGATCTTCGGCCGGTACATCAGGTCCGTAGTAACGAACCTTTGGACCTAAATCACGGTGTGTGAGTTTGAACCACGCGCGCGCAAATACTTCGCTGAAGTAAGCAGGATCTGCGTAGAACTTCTCAGAAATTACTCGGTATGCAGGATCAACTTTCATCGCCATATCAGCGTCGGTCATCATTGGGTTGTAACGCTTTGTTGGATCTTCAACATCAACAGGCTTAGCTTCTTCCTTGATGCTGACTGGCTCCCACTGTGAGGCGCCGGCAGGAGATTTAGCTAGTTGCCATTCGTGATTGAGTAGAAGTTCAAAGTAACCGTTATCCCACTGAGTTGGATTGGTTGTCCATGCGCCTTCGATGCCTGAAGTGACTGTGTCACGCCCAATTCCACGGGTAGTGTGGTTCATCCAACCAAGGCCAGCTTCTTCTATTGGCGCACCTTCTGGCGCAGGGCCAAGGTTAGATGCCTTGCCATTACCGTGGGCTTTTCCAACAGTGTGGCCGCCCGCAGTCAGAGCCACCGTCTCTTCATCATTCATCGCCATTCGAGCAAAAGTTTCACGGACGTGAGCTGCTGTCTTAAGTGGATCAGGTTTTCCATTCACGCCCTCTGGATTAACGTAAATCAATCCCATGTGTACGGCAGCTAATGGGTTTTCCAATGTTGTTGCATCATTGAGATCTTCATAACGAAGTTCTGATGGTGCAAGAAATTCGGTTTCACTTCCCCAATAGATATCAATCTCTGGATGCCAAATATCGGCGCGACCGAATGCAAATCCAAATGTTTTAAGTCCCATTGATTCATAAGCAATTGTTCCTGCATAAGCAAGGAGATCTGCCCAGCTGACTTTATTTCCGTACTTCTTCTTGATTGGCCACAATAAACGTCGCGCCTTATCGAGATTTCCATTATCTGGCCATGAGTTAAGTGGTGCAAAACGTTGATTGCCAGTACCCGCACCGCCGCGACCATCGGCAACGCGATACGAACCGGCTGCATGCCAAGTTAAGCGAATGAAAAGTCCGCCGTAATGTCCCCAATCAGCAGGCCACCAATCTTGCGAATCAGTCATAAGTGCATGTAGATCTTTCTTTAACGCCGGAATATCCAGTTTCTCTAATTCATTTCGGTAATCGAAATCTGCACCGAGTGGATTTGTCTTGGCGTCGTGTTGGTGAAGAATGTCTAGATTAAGAGTGTTTGGCCACCAGCTTGTATTTGATTTTGCAGTTGTTGTCATCGCGCCGTGTGGAACAGGGCACTTGCCAGAATCTTGCATTTGAGAATCCTCCGCAGTCAGTGAAACGATAAGTTGAGTTTAACTGGGACTTGTCCTAATTTGCTATCGAGTATCAACTAGAGAGATAGTTGAAATTTCAACTAAATTGGTCTATTGTTCATCTGTGCCACTTACTGTGGCCTTACGGAAATCTCTTAATGCCGTCTATACAAAGGAAAACACATGTCAGTTTTAGCTTCTCTTCCAGCAGGTACCTTCACCATCGATGCTTCACATAGCCGCGTGGGCTTTAGCGCACGCCATGCAATGGTGACGAAAGTTCGTGGATCTTTTAATGATTACACAGGTTCAGCAGTTGTTGCCGATGGCGCAGCAAACATTTCAATCGAAATCAACGTTGCATCAGTTGACACTCGCAGCGCAGACCGTGATGGCCACCTACAGTCACCTGATTTCTTCGATGTTGCAAACTTCCCAAAGATCACTTTCAAGTCAACTTCTGTCAAGGATGCTGGATCTGAGAAGCTTTCAGTAGAAGGCGACCTCACAATCAAGGATGTAACAAAGCCAATCGTTATCGAATTTGAATACACAGGAACCGCTAAGGATCCTTTCGGTAACGATCGCTTCGGTTTCGAAGGCGAAGCAGAAATCAATCGTAAGGATTTCGGCTTGACTTGGAACGCTGCGCTAGAGACTGGTGGAATTCTTGTTTCAGAGAACATCAAGCTTGAGTTTGAAATTTCAACAATCGCAACTGCATAATTCAATAAGTCGTTAAAGCAGAAGAAAGCCTCCACGGATTTCCGTGGAGGCTTTCTCTTTCTCGCTACTTGGCGAGGTACCCACCATCAACTGGGTAATAACCACCAGTGATGAAAGAGCTATCGGGCGATGCTAAAAAGAGAACCAGTGCAGCAACTTCAGCTGAGGTTCCTAATCGATTCATTGGATGTATCGCTGCAATGCCCGCCAAGGCTTCTTCAGGAAGAATTTTGAGCAGTGGCGTTGAGATAAATCCTGGCCCAACCGAATTTACGCGAATACCCGCTGTGCCATATTCAATTGCAGCAGCTTTGGTAAGACCAACAACACCATGTTTAGCCGCAACATATGCAGATGAATTCGCAAAACCAACTTCACCCAAAATAGAGGCCATATTTACGATTGATCCACCACCAGATCTAGTCATTGCCCCGATTTCATGTCTCATGCAATAGAAAACTCCATCAAGATTCACGCTTATAACTTTTCGCCAACCTGCTGGAGTTTGTTCTCCCGTAGGCGCTAAATCTCCACCGATACCTGCATTGTTGACCGCAATATGTAATCCGCCAAAATCCTTTTCTATCGCCGCGATTACTGCACCAATCGCTAAATCATCAGATACATCTAATTTGTAACTCTTTGCTATACCGCCGTTTTCGAGAATTTCAGCCACTACTCGATCTGCACCGACCATATCTACATCAGCTATCGCAACTGAAGCACCGGCATCGGCAAGAGCTTTTGCTGATGCTTCTCCAATACCTGAACCTCCGCCTGTGACGAAGGCGATTTTTCTAATTAATACCTCAGACATGAGAACTCCTCTAAAAATAGGTGAAGCTAAGTGCTCCATATATGAGTCTCCTCTCCTTGCTTTGCAGAGCAACTCGAATTTTGGTGCTAGCACTCGCAATTTTCTAAACTTGAAGTCACTTATGAGTGGAGGTAGATTTTCACCATGCCTGCTGCAGATGGATCGCGAGAAAAGTATTTCCCGTTAATTGAAAAGAAGTACGGCGAAAAAATGGCTTATTGGTTTAAAGTCATGAAGGAACTCGAAAGCGAGAAATATCCCGCACAGATTGCCTACCTTCGTGAAAATTATGGCTTTTCTCAGGCTCATGCAAACGCTCTAGTGATGTATTCAAGAGGCTCAGAATCATCAAAAAGGTTTGATACTCCATCGCAGTTTTACAAGACAGTCACACCAGCCCAGGCAAAGACAATGAAAGCCATCTTTAAGGCTATTCAGAGCAAGTATCCAGAGTTGGAATTAGTAATTGCCTGGAATCAACCGATGTTGAAAAAGGATAATTCTTACTTATTCGGGGCTTCAGCTGCGACAAACCATATTTTGATTGCGCCCTGGAATCAGGATGTTCTCAAGAAGTATGCACCTAAATTTAAAGAGTACAGAGTTAATAAGAAGACCATTGCTCTCCCAAATGATTGGGAAGTTGATGTGAAACTATTACAAGCAATTATGAAGGATTCGTTGGCCGCTCTGTAATTTTTATTAATTGCGCTTGTGTGAAAGGCGTGAGAGGAAGAGCGCTAAAACCAACGCAACAATAATTCCTGAGGTAAGACCCATCTCAACTATTGAGCGATTGAATGCAGAGTCGCTCTTTGTGGATTCCAAAGTGAGTGAAGCTCCAACGGTAAGAATATGTCGAACTGATGCAATAACACCGATGATTAAGAATTTATGTAGTTGATATACACCATCAGTAAAACGTGAAATAACAGTTCTTAATATTTCCAGAATGATTACGATAAAGAGTAGGTCATTGACGCCCTGAATCATTCCGTTGGGAAAGAATGGGCTAGTCTCGATGAGTCGTTTGATGCTATATCCAAAAGCTCCAACCGCAATAGCAAATAACGCAATTGCAAGAAGCGCATGAAACATATCTTCAATCATGTCGACATACTTCAATGGAAGTATGGACTTCTCTGGTTGGTCATTCTTTGTCATACCAAATTGTATTCTTCAGAGTAAACAATTTCTAGATGAACTTGTAGGATTTCTGCGCTCAACCAGTGAGCGAATTACTTCTCCCTCATCTGTATTAAGCGCTCCTTGATGATTTTCTTCAGCAGCCCTTTTGGGAAAGGCTTCACTTTATCAAAGTGGATAGATCCCTTGGTCTGTTCATAATTTGAGAGTTCATCTTTGAGTCTGCCTGCCAACGATCCGCTATACGGGAAAATACTGTTGTGATTTTTAAATCCATCAAAACCAATTATGCCCTTACCCTCGATGGCAAAGGTTGGGATGCCGTATTTTATTACCTGGTCAGCCTCGGGTAACGCCTCAGCAATCATTTCTCGCACCGCTTGGAGGGCATCGCGCTGTGGCTTGTCAAACTTTTTTAAGTGAGCAGTTATTTCTTGCTTGCTCATTTAGTGACTCTCCCTTACCCACTTTGTTAATTGAATTATGTACAATTCTCTCATGACTATTTCAGGGTTAAATGTTATTGGAGTTTTGGTTGCGTTTGCAGTTTCATTTGTGAGCGGTGGCATCTGGTTCGGCCCAAAAACTTTCTATCCATTGTGGATGAAGGAACGTGGAATTGCCTCTGGCCAGCTCAACGCCAATCAGAATAAGCCGGCTCTTTTATTTGGTGGGACGATCATTGGTGTATTAGTTCAGACTTTCACACTTGCCATCATCATCACATCTATTAGCGCTGGACGCGATATCGGAATTCTTGATGGGGCAGGTATTGGTTTCGCACTCGGTGTCGGCCTCGCAATGTTTGCCTCATTGTCACATCGTCTATTTGGTGGCGAAAACCTCAAAGTTTGGATTATTGAAACCGCAAATGATGCCCTCAATTTAACTATTGCCGGTGCAATTATCGCTTTCTT
>WLNN01000025.1 GCA_009699765.1 Actinomycetota bacterium | reverse complement strand
TCATCATGTGCTGCGGCATATGCACCAGCTAGTTCGGCATCAACGGCAAGGCGCTCATTCATTTCCGCCATCAAACCTGTTGATTCGAGTGTGGATATTGCACCTGTTAAACGTGGGCAGGTTGCGTAATAGAAAGTCGGGAATGGTTCGCCATGGCTAAGGCGCGGAGGTGTTTCAACAACTGCTGGGTTGCCGCAAGGACAGCGATAAGAAATTGCGTGGACATCACGAGGTGTGCGTCCTAATTGGGTTTCGATGCAATCTAAATCTTTCTGCGTTGCTTTATCGCTCATTAATTAAAGACCGGATTCAGTTACTGATGCGATCAGCTTAGTATACCAAGGCGCACCTTCATTAAGTTGACCGGCAATCTGGTTTGTTTGGGGTTGTGATTGCGTGATGTCGGTGCCAGTAACAATGTATTGACGTTCGCCGGGCATTACAAAGTGAAGACGTTCGCGTGCTTGTGACTTAACGTAATTTGGATCTTGCCAAGTACTTAACTCAGCACGCGCTTGCTCAAGTGCGGTGCGATCAGATGCGACTTGTGATTTAAGTGCGCTGATCTGGGCGCGCTGGGTGAAGTAATTTTTAATTGGTGGAGCAAGGGTGAGTGTAAAGATAAAGATTATTGCGATTAAGGCTAAAGGACGAGCGTTGCCACGCACGCGACGACGTTGTGATGAACGACGGGGAGATGAGTAACTGCGACGTCGACGGCGCATGTCTTAGCTCTTAGCTAACCTTTGAAGCGAGGGAATGCGCCGCGTCCTGCAAATACGGCGCCTTCAGCAAGTTCTTCTTCAATGCGTAGCAATTGGTTGTACTTGGCAACGCGCTCGGTACGTGATGGTGCTCCGGTTTTGATCTGACCACAGTTAGTTGCAACCGCTAAATCAGCGATCGTCACATCTTCAGTTTCGCCTGAACGGTGCGACATCATGCTGCGGTAATTTGCGCGGTGGGCAAGATCAACTGCATCTAGAGTTTCGGTTAATGTGCCGATCTGATTTACCTTAACCAATAGCGCATTTGCGGTATCAGTTTCGATTCCCTTTGCTAAACGAATTGGGTTGGTAACAAATAAATCATCTCCAACGATCTGAATCTTTGAACCTAATGAAGAAGTCATTGACTTCCAGCCTGCCCAGTCTTCTTCATTGAGTGGGTCTTCGATTGAAACGATTGGGTAAGACGCTACGAGATCTGCGTAATAAGCGATCATTTCATCAGATGAAAGCATCTTGCCCTCAAACTTGTACTTGCCTGCATCATGGAATTCAGTAGCTGCAACGTCCATCGCGAGTGCAATATCTGTTCCTGGCTTAAAGCCTGCTGCTGTGATTGCTTCAATGATGAGATCTAGTGCTGCACGGTTTGAATCAAGGTTTGGAGCGAATCCACCTTCATCGCCGACAGATGTAGCAAGTCCGCGTGACTTAAGTACTGACTTAAGTGCGTGGTAAATCTCTGCGCCCCACTGAAGTGATTCGCGGAATGTTGGTGCGCCAATTGGAGCAATCATGAATTCTTGAACATCTACGTTGGTATCTGCGTGAGCTCCACCGTTAAGAATGTTCATCATTGGAACTGGAAGTACATGTGCATTTGGGCCGCCGACATAGCGGAACAATGAAAGATCAGCAGAATCAGCTGAAGCTTTTGCAACGGCAAGTGAAACACCAAGAATTGCATTTGCACCAAGACGTGATTTATTTGGTGTGCCATCAAGTGCGATCATCTCTGAATCAACAAGGCGCTGATCCTGTGCATCGAATCCTTCGATAACTGGAGCAATCTCATCATTAACAAATGCAATTGCCTTTAGTACGCCCTTACCGAGGTAGCGCTTCTTATCTCCATCTCGAAGTTCAGAAGCTTCGAATGCACCTGTTGATGCACCGCTTGGAACGGCTGCGCGTGCTTGTGTTCCATCTTCTAACTGAACTTCAACTTCAACAGTTGGATTTCCGCGAGAATCGAGAATTTCGCGAGCGTAGATTGTGTCAATGATTGCCACTGAGTGTCTCCTTCGAGATAAAAGCTTGATTGCTTATAAAGGTATTGAATAAAGCGCTCACCATTGAGCGACCTGAGGCAATCTTACCGCCTCGATTAAAGCTCTTCGGCGCTCGTGATTTCTTTGATTATTGCTCGAGCTTGGGCACGTAGGGCTAATTCTGGGTCAATTTCATGCTTATACGCCCAGGCAATCACGGATGCGAGGGCTGCGCCAACGCTCTCCTCTGTTGCTGGTTGATCTGAGATGTACTCGGCAACATTTATTGGAGTTCCATATTTATCGGCGCGATAAATCAATTTTGCAACAAGCGGGAGCGCCGGCTGTGACATCGCGACTCCATCAACTGCTGAGGTGCGACCCTTCTCTTTTGCCTTGATTGCTTCCCAATTTTCAATAATTTCTTCGGTTCCTGAAACTTCCAAACCAGCAAAAACGTGAGGGTGGCGACCAATCAATTTATCTGCGATTGCTCCCGCAACATCATCGATAGTAAATGGCTCAGTGGGGTGATCTTGGGCAATGCGCGAATGGAAATACACCTGCAAGAGAACGTCACCAAGTTCTTCGCGCATGCCCGCTCTATCATCGGTTTCTATTGCATCGATAAATTCATAGGACTCTTCTAGGAGATATTTAATGAGCGACTCATGAGTCTGCTCTGCATCCCATGCACAACCGCCTGGTGATCGAAGCCGATCCATTACTTCTACTAGTCGTAGAAGTTCTGAACCAAAGATACGTTCAGACATTATTAAATCTACTCCTATTAATTTGCAGGAGTTGATTTGATTGCATCGCCAGCTGAATCCTTGGCAAGTACATCGCCAGTTTCGTTATCCCAAATGCCATAACGTGGATTGATTTCAATTTTTAGCTGCTTTGCTTTTGCAGTTACGAGTTCAGAAATCTTTCCGCTGATATCTGCCTCTGCAATTCCAGATGACTTAAGCGCTGTGGTTAGCTTGTCAGAGATAATGATTGCGCGGATATAGCGTTCGAAATTTGTTGAAGCAATTTGTGCTCCTACAAGATTGTTTGCAAGCTGCTCTTCTCCACCGCTCTGTGAGACTAAATCTTGGCGATTTGTGGTCATTTCAGTCTTTGAAATCTCGAGCTTTAACTCTTTCGCGAGTTCATCGAAAATCGTTGTGATGATCATGAAGCGCAATTGGCTGCGATTAAGGGCAGCTCCGTTTTCGAGCTGCATCTGCGATGTATCAACACCTTCTCGCTCTTTCACAAGAGTAGCTACGGTCTTCTGAAAGTCGGTCTGTGTAATAGTGACATCACCAAGGGTTGCAGCGCTATTTGCTTGACCGCATGCAGTCAGTGTTACCAATGAAATTGCTGCAATGAGGGCGAGGATCTTCTTCACAGAGTTGCTCCAGTATCTTCTCGGCGCTTATACGCCAGTTAGTTCGGTCAGCGCTTGGCGAGCAAACGCTAGGAGAGAAGTATCCCCTAAATCTGTCACGCCTTGTGCAGGCGGCGTCCATGCCGCAGCGCGTGGAATGGCGACCATCACAGTAGAACTTTGGCTCTTGTAGAGCGAAGATGGATAAAGGCGGTTCAATTTGAGCTGTTTTGACTCAGGCAAATTAAGCGGTGAAAGCCTCAGATATTTCCCAGCTGCAACAACTTCGCGAACTCCATGTGATTTTGCGAAAGCTCGAAGTTCGGCAACATCAAGTAATGCAAGTGCCTCTATTGGTAAATCTCCAAAACGATCGATCATCTCTTCACGAATTGATTCGACATCTTCTTTACTGCGTACATCAGCAAGTCGACGATAAAGATCTAAGCGCAAACGTTCTCCTGGAACATATTCCTCAGATAAATGCGCGTTAATTGGAAGTTCGACCTTGCATTCGTGACTTACTTCTTCGCCTTCAATGATTCCTGATTTGTAATCATTTACCGCTTCACCAACCATACGCATGTATAAATCAAATCCCACATCTGCAATATGGCCTGATTGTTCGCCACCTAATAAATTACCGGCACCACGTATCTCTAAATCCTTAAGTGCAACTCGCATTCCAGAACCTAGCTCTGTATTGGTTGCGATGGTCTTCAGGCGATCCAATGAGACTTCACTTAGCGGTCTATCCGCAGGATATAGAAAATAGGCATATCCGCGTTCGCGACCGCGACCTACACGTCCGCGTAATTGATGTAATTGAGAGAGACCAAAGTTTTCAGCGTGCTCAACAATCAAAGTATTTGCATTAGGAATATCAAGACCGCTCTCCACAATTGTGGTGCAGACAAGTACATCGAAATCGCGATTCCAGAATCCCAGGATTACATCTTCTAATTGATTCTCACTCATCTGGCCGTGGGCTACTCGAATTCGTGCCTCGGGAATCATCTCTTGAATGTGAGAGGCGCAGCGATCAATACTTTCAACGCGATTATGAAGATAGAAAATCTGTCCATCTCGCAGGAGCTCGCGGTGGATTGCAGCCTTGATCTGAGATTCATCTGACGGGCCAACGTAGGTCAGAATCGGATGGCGCTCCTCAGGAGGAGTCGTAATCGTCG
Source organism: Actinomycetota bacterium (assembly GCA_009699765.1). GTDB lineage: Bacteria > Actinomycetota > Actinomycetes > Nanopelagicales > Nanopelagicaceae > Planktophila. The sequence goes on along the minus strand of WLNN01000025.1, from coordinate 7,660 downwards.
ACATCTCACGAATTCCAGTAACCGCCATTTCTAACGTGCGGGGAATCGGCGTTGCAGACATAGCTAAAACATCGACAGTTGTGCGCATTTTTTTGAGCGACTCTTTCTGCTCGACGCCAAAACGCTGTTCTTCATCGACGATAACTAATCCGAGATCTTTAAAAACGACATCGTTCGAAAGCAGACGATGCGTTCCGATAATGACATCGAGCGAGCCTATTTCGAGCTCTTTCAGAATTTCTTTACTTTCTTTCGCGGTATTAAAGCGAGAGATGCCTGCCACCTTTAATGGGAAACCTGAATATCTCTCGGCGAAAGTCTTTGAGTGTTGTTGGACCAGCAAAGTAGTAGGAACCAAGACTGCAACTTGTTTGCCATCTTGTACTGCTTTAAAGGCAGCACGAATTGCAATCTCAGTCTTTCCATAACCTACATCGCCGCAAATGATTCGATCCATTGGATATGGACGCTCCATATCGCTCTTTACGTCTTGGATTGTTGAAAGTTGATCAGGGGTCTCGATATAACTAAATGCATCTTCTAGTTCGCGCTGCCAAGGAGTATCCGGTGAAAATGCATATCCAGGGGCACTTGTTCGTGCGGCGTAGAGTCGAATAAGTTCTCCAGCAATCTGGCGAACCGCTTTACGTGCGCGACCCTTAGCTTTCTGCCACTCGCCACTACCGATGCGATGAACTGCAGGAGATTCGCCACCAACGTATTTACTTACTTGTTCTATAGTATCGGTTGGAACAAATATGCGATCTCCCGGTTGTCCGCGTTTTGCAGCAGCGTATTCAATTACTAAATATTCACGAGTAACGCCAGCAACTGTGCGCTGGACAAGTTCGACATAACGACCGATTCCGTGTTGCTCGTGCACAACAAAATCGCCAGATTTTAATTCCAACGGATCAATTGCTTGCTTTCGCTTTGTCGGCATGCGAGCTGCATCTTTTGATGTGACTTTACTTCCCGATAAATCTCGCTCAGTAATAAATAGCGTTTCATTATCTTCACTAGTAAATCCATGTGCCAGGGTTGATTGGAAAACATGTATTGCACCTCTGGTAGGACGTGCAACAAGTGCCGCACTTAACTGCACCGGAAGATCTGCATCGCGGAAAATACCGGCGTATCGCTCGGCCATTCCGTGGCCGGTTGCAGCAAATAAGACGCTTTGATGCTGATTGAGTCCATCGCTTAATAACTGGCATAGCCGTTCGACATTGCCGCGCATAGGTTCGATAGGTGCGAAGTCGGTAAAGAAGGCTTGGGTATCAAGATCAGAACCAAAACTATTAAGCGCCAGGTGTCTAAGCCCGTGGCTGCCAATCTCGTCAAAGAGCGAGTCCCACGGCAGATAAGTGACTTCATTTACCGGCATCGGCGCTTCGCCGCCCATAGATGCATTTGACCAAGATGCTTGCAAGAACTCTTCGTTCGTCTCAATCAAATCCGCGGTGCGAGATCTTGTGCGTTCTTCTTCGATAAAAATGACTTTGCTTCGAGGACTAATGCGGTCAAGAATCAATTCATGCTCATCAACTAAGAATGGAATAAGTGATTCCATTCCATCAACACTGATTCCTTGAGTAATTTTCTCTAGTACTTCTATCGCTCCAGGGAAGCGGCTTTTCATTTTCTCTGCGCGTTCTTTAATCGCATCTGTAATCAGAAGTTCGCGACAAGGAATAATAGTAAGTGGGCCAATAACTGGCTTGGTTGTTCGCTGATCTGAAATTTCAAAATAACTGAGTTCTTCAATTTCATCTCCGAAGAAATCAATACGAACTGGATAATCGGCAAGTGGTAGGAATACATCGACAATTCCACCACGGACAGCAAACTCTCCGCGCTTTTCTACAAGATCTGTTCGCGTGTAAGAAAGTGCCGCAAAATGTTCGATTAATTCTGTGAGCGACACTTCTTGACCGAGTTCAAGTATGCGAAGAGGCTCTGTAGCAAGTGAGGCAATAAATCGGTGAATAACTGCGCGAATCGGAGCAACAACAATTGGGTTGGCATCTGAGTTCATTGATTTCAGCGCAGATAGCGTGCGAATACGTGTAGCCACGGTTTCATTACGCGGACTTAAGCGCTCGTGGGGCAATGTTTCCCAGGCGGGAAATTCAAGAACAACTGGATGAAGATTGCGAAGATCTTCAGCTAGATCTTCGGCGCCTCGACTTGAACTTGTGACAACAAGGATTGGTGCTTCGGCGGCGAGAAGACTTATTAGAAAGGGGTTGCTGGAAGGCGGAGCAATAATGCGCGCATGGTTATTTAACCCTTCGCGCAGGGCGGCATTGCTTGCTAGCTGCGCTAACAAACCCAACATGATCGCCCCCCAAGCCCATATAACGCGCCTATGCCCCACTTCAAAAAGAAGGGGGGCTCGAATAAAGGCAATGCTAACTTACTCTGGAGGTTTCGAATAATGAGACTTCGCGTCTCATAACTACGTTCAGAGGTGGGAGAATTCCCCCGTGACTACGAGCAAAGAAACCACCTCCGCTATCGCAAATGATGATGCGCTCTTGCGTAGCGATGTCAGACGCCTTGGCGATCTCTTGGGTCAATCACTTGTTCGCCAAGAAGGCCCAGAGCTTCTTGAGCTTGTAGAAAATGTTCGCAAAGCTGTCCGCGATAGTTCGGAAGATGTGATCCTGCAGAACATAACTGATGATCAAGCTGTTGATTTGGTGCGCGCCTTTAGTACTTACTTCCACCTCGCAAATATTGCAGAGCAGGTACACCGCTCACGTGTTCTTGCTGAAGCCCGACGTGATGGAAAATCTTGGCTCACTCAAGCTGTCGATAAAATTATTGAAGCACAGAAAAATCCAGCTGCTGGACATGAATTTACTCAAGAAGATATTCAGAAGTGGGTTTTGGAACTTCAGGTACGACCTGTCTTTACTGCACATCCAACTGAAGCTGCGCGTCGTTCAATTCTTGGGAAGCTTTCAGAAATTTCAACGCTACTTGATTTACCAAAGAGCGTCTCGCAAGATGAACGTTTAGCAGAGTCAGTAGATTTGCTTTGGCAGACCGATGAACTTCGCTTGGGTCGCCCAGAGCCACTAGATGAAGCGATGAACGCTCTTTATTATCTTGATGATCTCGCTCGCAACACAGTGCCAGAAGTTCTTAACGACTTTGCTCGCGAGCTCAAGCGACTAAATATTGATTTACCGGTAACCGCGCGCCCACTAACTTTTGGTACTTGGATTGGCGGCGACCGTGATGGAAATCCAAATATCACGCCAGAGGTAACTGAAGATGCAGTAGTTCTTCAGGTGGGCCACGCTATTCGTACAACAATTGCTGCAATGGATCGCCTGCGCCAGATGCTCTCTGTTTCAACTCGTATTGCTGGTGCAACGCCAGAACTCAGCGCATCAGTAGAAGAAGATTTGAAGCACATCCCAGAATTCGAGCAGCGCTTCTTACGTCTTAACTCGCAAGAGCCGTATCGCTTAAAGGCAACTGCCATTGTGCATCGCTTGGCATTTACTCGTAATCGTCATGCTGCAGGCGGTCCGCATGTTCCAGGCCGTGACTACCTCAATACAGAAGAGTTGCTTGCAGATCTCACATTGATGCGCGACTCGCTCTTCCAGCACCGCGGTGGATTGATTGCTACTGGCTTACTAGAGCGCACAATTCGTTCGGTCGCTGCATTTGGTTTAACACATGCAACTCTTGATATCCGTGAGCACTCTGATGCTCACCACAGTGTCTTGAAGAATTTCCTTGGCGACGACTATCTTGCAAAGTCTCATGATGAGAAATTCCCACTTCTTATCTCCCAACTAGCAAGTGGTCCAATACACGATGCTTCAACACTTAACGCTGGAGATGCAAAGACTCTCAATACTTTTGTAGCAATCTCAGATTTGATTGATCGCCATGGCCCAGAAGTAATTGAGACTTACATAGTCTCTATGACAAAGGGCGCAGATGACTTAGTTGCTGCAGCGCTTCTTGGTAAATATGCCGGCTTAGTTGATCTCGACAAGAAGGTCGCAAAGATTGGTTTTGCGCCTTTGTTAGAAACTGTTGCAGAACTTCGTGCAGCAGGAGAGATTCTGGAAAAATTACTCTCTGATCCAACGTACCGATCACTAGTTGAACTTCGCGGAAATATTCAAGAAGTCATGTTGGGATATTCAGATTCAAATAAAGATGCGGGTATCGCGACAAGCCAGTGGGAAATCCACCGTGCGCAACGTCGTCTACGCGATGTTGCAATGAAGTACGGAGTTAAGTTGCGCTTGTTCCATGGTCGCGGTGGCTCAGTCGGTCGCGGTGGCGGTCCAACTTATGAAGCTTTAGTTGCATTGCCATGGGGTTCGGTTGATGGCGAAATCAAAATGACCGAACAAGGTGAAGTAATTAGCGATAAGTACTCACTTCCAGCTCTGGCTCGCGAAAACGTCGAACTCACACTTGCCGCATCCCTTGAAGCAACTGTTCTTAACCGCGGCCCGCGTCAAAGCCCAGCAGATCTTGAGCAATGGAATGAATGCATGAACATGGTCTCTGATAATTCATTTGCACGCTATCGCACATTAATCGATCACCCAGATCTACCTGCGTACTTCTATGCATCAACACCAGTAGAACAACTTGGAAATCTCTTTCTAGGCTCTCGTCCTTCACGTCGCCCAGATGCCGCAGGTGGTCTTGATTCATTACGTGCGATTCCTTGGGTATTCGGATGGACTCAATCTCGTCAGATTGTTCCTGGTTGGTTTGGCGTTGGCAGCGGTCTCAAAGCTGCTCGCGAAGCCGGAAAGACGGATGTCCTTAAGAAGATGCTCGGCGAATGGCACTTCTTCCGCACTTTTATTAGCAACGTTGAAATGACTTTAGTGAAGACAGATCTCAAAACAGCTCGTCGCTATGTTGAGACACTCGTACCAGCTGAGTTACAACACTTCCTTGGCACTATTGAAGAAGAGTTCGACCTAACTGTCACTGAAATTCTTGCGCTGACTGGTAAAGCAAAGCTTTTGGGAGACCAACCTGTACTCGCTCGAACTCTAGAAGTTCGCGATCAATACCTAGCGCCGCTGCACTCATTGCAAGTAAATCTACTTAATAGAGTTCGTAATTCTGGCGAAGAAGCAGAACCAACCTTAGTTCGAGCTTTGCTGCTCACCATTAACGGAGTCGCTACCGGACTTCGCAATACCGGCTGATTTTTAAGAATTAAATTTAGTTTGGGTTAAATCGAGGCCTTTTTCGATTAAGGATTCGACTACATCTGCGCCACGATCTAAGAAAGGTGGCAGTTCTTTCTTCTCTGGCTGACTAAATTGTTTCAAGACAAAATCTGCTGGATCTTGCTGGCCCATTGGGCGACCGATACCGAGTCGAACTCGAAAATAATCTGGGCCATTAAATGCTGAAGTCATCGATTTCAAACCATTATGGCCGTTATCCCCGCCACCTAATTTTGTGCGGATTGCTGCAAAATCAATATCAAGTTCATCGTGGAGAACAATTATTTTTGCTGGCTCGACAGAGTAAAACTGGGCGAGTGCTTTTACCGGTCCGCCGGTCTCATTCATGTAGCCGAGAGATTTAGCGAGAATTACTGAATGCGCATCAACTCCGACGCCTAATTTGAAGGCTGCGATTGATGTGCGAGATTTGTGTGAAGAGAATTTAACATTGTGGCGCTTTGCTAATTCATCTATAACCATCTGACCAACGTTATGACGGGTGGCAGCGTATTGATCGCCCGGGTTACCGAGCCCCACTACCAACCACGTCATTACGCGTCAGATTTCTTTACTTATTTATGAAGCTGCTGGAGCTGCAGGTGCTGCTGCATCAGCTGCTGGAGCTGCGGCTGCAGTCTCTTCCGCTGTTGCTGCGCGACGCTCTGAAAGGTGAACGACTGTTGCTGTTGGATCCAAAACAAGTGTGACACCTGCAGGAAGCACAACATCTGATGCCAACTTAAATGTTCCAGCCTTCATGCCCTCGATATCGAGAACAAGGAACTTAGGAATGTTTGTTGCCTCAGCTTCAACTTCGATTGTGTTATGAACGTGCTCAAGGATTCCATCTGGATCGTGCTTTCCTTCTGTGTGAACTGGAACATGCACTGTTACCTTCTCACCGCGACGCACGAGAACGAGGTCGATGTGCTCAAGGTTTTGCTTGAGTGGATTCTTTACAACTGACTTTGGGAGTGTGAGCTCTGTCTTGCCATCGAATGTGATGTTTAGAAGAACGTTTGATTCCTTAAGCGCGTTACCGAGCTCGCGGGCTGGAAGAGTGATGTGAACTGGAGTCGCACCATGTCCGTAGATAACTGCTGGAACCTGTCCGTCGCGACGTGCGCGGCGTGATGCACCTTTACCGAATTCGGTACGTGTAGTGCCGTTGATTGATACTTCTGCCATGAAAAAACTCCTAGTTAGTAGTTCAAAGCCTTTGGCTATGAACCGAAGACGATGTGCTCTGACTAGGAGTTAGATACCTTGCCGTCGATAACGGTTTTCCTTTATAAACTTTAAGGAGAAACCCTCGCCAGAATGGTTGAAGTTTATGTGAGCAGGTGAGGTTTCACCAAATCGGTGGATCTAGCGCTTAGCTATGGCCATCGAAGAGGCTGGTTACTGATCCATCTTCGAAGACTTCACGAATCGCACGGGCCAGCAGCGGCGCGATTGAAATAACGGTTAATTTATCGAACTTCTGTTCTTCGGTGAGTGGCAGTGAATCGGTAACAACGATTTCAACTGCGCGACAACTCTTGAGGCGTTCGACCGCTGGACCTGAGAAGACTGCATGGGTTGCCGCAACGATTACATCGCGCGCACCCGCTTCAAAGAGAGCGTCCACCGCTTTAGTAATTGTGCCAGCGGTATCAATCATGTCATCGATGACTACACATGTGCGGCCCTCAACTTCACCGACCACCTTGCCCACAACAGCTTCATTAGGCACAAGTGGATCGCGAGTCTTATGGATAAATGCAATTGGGCATCCACCGAGGAGCTCTGACCAACGCTCTGCAACGCGAACACGACCTGAGTCTGGAGAAACAATTGTTAGAGAGTTGCGATCAACTTTGCTACCAACATAGTTTGCAAGCATTGGAAGTGCGAACAAGTGATCCACTGGACCATCGAAGAAACCTTGAATCTGTGAAGTGTGGAGATCGACAACCATAAGACGATCAGCGCCAGCAGTCTTAAATAAATCCGCCATTAAACGCGCAGTAATTGGTTCGCGACCACGGCTCTTCTTATCTTGACGTGCATAACCGTAGAAAGGCATAACAACTGTGATGCGCTTTGCTGATGCGCGCTTTAGCGCATCGACCATGATGAGTTGTTCCATGATCTGCTTATTAATTGGGGTTGAATGAGATTGAATTACAAAGGCATCGCAACCACGAACAGATTCTTCGAAGCGAATAAAGATTTCGCCGTTAGCAAAGTCATATGCAGATGTTGGTGTAAGCGGGATTCCAAGTTCAGTAGCGACATCTTGTGAAAGCTCTGGAAATCCACGTCCAGAAAAGAGACGAAGTTTTTTCTCTGAAGATAAACGGATTTCGCTCACGTGTATCAGCCTTCCTGGTCGTTGCTTGGAGCTGAAGCTGCTGCTTCCGCTGACTTGGTGCCTGGGC
>WLNN01000024.1 GCA_009699765.1 Actinomycetota bacterium | reverse complement strand
GCAAACTAACTGTGCAGGTGTAGTTGTAGGACGCGGTTGCCTCGGCCGACCTTGGCTATTTGCTGATTTAGTCGCCGCCATGCGCGGAGATGCAACGCCACACCTGCCTTCATTATTTGAAGTCAGTGATGTGATGTTCCGTCATGGTGAATTAATCGTTGATTACTTTGAATCTGAAATTCGCGGCTGCCGTGATTTGCGAAAGCACATGGCCTGGTATCTCAAGGGATTCAGAGTTCCTAGTGAATTACGTCGGCAATTTGGAATGGTTTCATCGCTTGAAGAATTACGCTCACTTCTCAATCAGTTAGATGACCAACCATATCCAGTTGAAGTTTCAGGGAAGCCTCGCGGGCGCACAAGTCATGGGCGCGCACCGACACTTCCGGACGGTTGGCTTAAAGATCCAGATGAGATGATTCATTTGGAATCAGAAGATATGTTCTCAGGTGGGTAATGTTTAAATTTATCCGGCGCATAATTACTATTGTATTGACACTGATAATTGCCATCCCTGGCTATGCGCTTTTCGTGACCTACAACGCCGCACATAATCCAACGATTCGAAATGCGCAGGTCATTGTTGTTCCAGGCGCTGCACAACTTAATGGCGCACCTGGGGAAGTATTGCTCTCGCGCTTACAAGAAGCTAAGCGAATTTATTTGCTCGGTTTAGCGCCATTGATTATCACTGTTGGTGCCGGAGCTCCAGGAGATCGAACAACTGAAGCCGCAGCTGGTGCTTATTGGTTGCGCCACAACGGTGTAAAGCGAAGTGCAATCATCTCAATACCTTCAGGACGCGATACACGTACTCAAACAATTGCCTATGTCGCTGAAATGAAGAAGAGAAAATTAACTGATGTCATCATTGCTACCGATCCTTATCACTGCAATAGAACGATATCTATTGCAAAAGATTTAGGGGCAACTGCTACTTGTTCGCCCGTTCAAGATGGCCCAAACTCTTTAAAGAACTCACGCTTTAGATACCTCGCGCGTGAAGCTGGCGCATATCTGGCATACATAACCCTCGGCAAGCGTGGAATCACTATCAGTGACCACCTTCCGAGTACAGGCTTATAAGGTATCCCCGTGGCAGCTGAGTTAAATGGATATTCGTTAGGCGATCAGGATCGCTTCTTATACGAGCCCGCCAAGCGCGGTGGCCGTACAGAATTTATGCGCGATCGCGCCCGTGTCATTCACTCTGCCGCACTAAGACGTCTTGCCGCAAAAACTCAAGTCGCTGTCCCTTGGGAGAACGACTTTCAACGCACTCGACTTTCACATTCACTTGAGTGCGCACAAATCGGCCGCGAACTTGGCGAATCACTTGGCGCTGATCCCGATCTGCTAGAGACTGCTTGTCTCTCACATGATCTCGGTCATCCACCATTTGGTCACAATGGTGAAGAGGCTTTAGCTGAGGTGGCAGTTGATTGCGGCGGATTTGAAGGAAATGCTCAAAGTTTTAGATTGCTTACTCGCATTGAAGCAAAAACAGTAGATGCAAGCGGAAGAAGTGTTGGATTAAACCTGACTCGCGCTTCACTTGATGCCGCGACGAAATATCCGTGGAGCAACGAAGTTAATGCCCGCAAATTTGGTGTTTATGCAGATGATGTTGAGATTTTCAATTGGATGCGTCAGGGCGCACCAGATGGTCGTAAATGTATTGAAGCTCAAATTATGGATTGGTCTGATGATTGTGCATATTCAGTGCATGATTTAGAGGACGCAATATTTGCAGGACAACTTACGGTCAATGACTTTGATAATGATTTTGATGTATTGCATTCAGTGATGGTTAAGGATTACAAGAGCAATGCCAGCAAAGAAGAGGCTGCAGCAGCACTTCAGCGCTTGCAGGGACTTTCTTGTTGGCCACGCAATTTCGATCGTACGCACGCATCACTTGCTCGCTTAAAAGATACAACTTCACAATTAATTGGTCGCTTCGTGCTGGCTGCCGAAAAAGAGACCCGATCTAAACATGGTGAGGGAACATTGTCTCGCTATAGTGCAAATCTCGAAATTCCACGAGATGCTTTAATCGAAGTTGATTTCTTGAAAGCAGTGGCCGGTCATTACCTCATCAACGCAGCTGCATCTCAAGAGCGATATGAGAAACAACAGATTGTTATTCGCGAACTCGTGGAGATGCTTTATGCAAAAGCCCCACTTGAACTTGACCCAATTTTTGAAGACGACTGGAAGACCGCTGATAACGATTCAGCGCGTTTACGTGTTGTTATCGACCAGATTGCAAGCCTGACCGACCCTGGCGCATATGCTCTTCATGCACATCTTCTCGGAAGCAAAGGATAAAGTATCAACATGAGCGGTCGCATTAGAGCTGAGGATGTCCAATACGTCCGCGAACGCGCGCCCATTGATGATGTTGTTGGAGATTACGTCCAGCTAAAAAATGCTGGCGGCGGACAGAAAAAAGGTTTATGTCCATTCCACGATGAAAAATCACCCTCATTTCATGTAACTCCGAGCAAAGGGTATTTTCATTGCTTTGGTTGTCAGGTTGGTGGAGATGTCATCGCATTCTTAATGAAGATTGATCATCTATCTTTTACTGAAACAATTGAACGTCTTGCAGATCGTATGGGCTACACGCTTCGCTATGAAGAATCCACTGGCACTCCGTCTGGACCAGTAGTAAATCGTTCTCGCCTCGTTGCCGCGCATGTTGAAGCTGCTAAGTTCTTTCAAAACCTTCTCAACACTTCTCCTGATGCAGCTATCGGCCGCGAACTTCTTACCAAACGAGGTTTCGATCGCGCCGCATGTGAAGCATTTGGGGTCGGATATGCACCCAACGGGTGGGATGGACTCACAAAACATCTACGTGCGCTTGATTTCTCGATTGATGAACTCGAGGTAGCTGGCTTATCAAAGATGGGTGAGCGGGGCCCAATCGATAAGTTCCGCAATCGCCTGATGTGGCCAATCAAAGATATTTCTGGAGATGTTGTTGGTTTTGGAGCTCGCAAACTTGCAAGCGATGAAGAAGATCAAGGACCTAAATATCTCAATACCTCCGAGACTCCGATTTATAAGAAGAGCCGAGTCCTATACGGCCTTGATATGGCAAAGAAGGAAATTTCTAAGAAGCGCCAAGTGGTTGTTGTTGAGGGCTATACAGATGTGATGGCATGCCATCTTGCAGGCATCACAACTGCTGTTGCGACTTGCGGAACCGCATTCGGCGCGGATCACATTCGAATTATTCGACAAATCCTGATGGATGACGATGCATTTAGAGGTGAAGTTATCTTTACCTTTGATGGTGATGCTGCCGGTCAAAAAGCTGCAATGAAAGCTTTTACCGAAGATCAGAAATTCGTAACGCAGACCTTCGTAGCTGTTGAACCTGGTGGACTTGACCCATGCGATCTTCGGCAGAATAAGGGAGACCTTGCGCTCCGTGATTTGATCGCACGCCGTATTCCGTTATTTGAGTTTGCAATTAGGACCGAACTTAAACAACATAACCTCAATACCGCTGAAGGTCGAGTAAATGGACTTAACGCAACTGCGCCTCTCGTAAGTAAAATTAAAGATAAATCTTTGCGACCCGAGTACACGCGCTTGCTCGCAGGGTGGCTTGGTATCGAAGTAGAAATAGTTTCTCGAGCTGTATCTCGCGGAGTTAGCCAAGCCCCTTCAACAAACGAATTTGTTGAAGAAGATACATCTGAAAATGCCTGGAGACCAGATCCGCTAGAGCCAACGCTAATGCTCGAACGCGAAGTTCTTAAGGTGCGCGTACAGCTTCCTGCGCTAATGACTACTTGGACATCAATTGAGGACGGTTCTTTTACGCATCCTGCCTATAACGCACTTGCGGCAACAATTAATTCTCTAGGAGCGACTCGATCTTTTACAAGTGAAGAGATTGCTGATCCGCAAATGAAGGCGCTATTTACAGAGTTATCTGTCGAGCCAATTCGCGCAGAGGGAGAAATTACAGAACGATATGTCGCGAGTATTGTCGCCCGACTTCGCGAAGTTGGGGTTAGCAGAGCAATCGCAGATCTCAAATCAAGCCTTCAAAGACTCAATCCAGTTGAAAATGGCGATGAATACAACGCCGCATTCGCCCAATTAGTTGCCCTTGAAACCGAACGTCGAGTTCTGCATGATTTGGCGCTAGGAGCCCTTTAATTTTGTCGCTCTAGCGGGGGTGCGATAGAGTGCGCACCGCACGAAATAGTCCCTGATAGCTCAACGGCAGAGCAGTCGACTGTTAATCGACAGGTTCTTGGTTCGAATCCAAGTCAGGGAGCATATGAACAAACGCGAAGGCATCTCACGCCGCGCAACTTTACGCGGTGCGATGTTGGTCGCCATCTCTTCGATTCCAACAAAATTTTCTAAGCAAGCAGCTGATGCCGCCACAACAAATGTCATAAAACTCTCAAAGCTTCCCGTCGGTGGCACTTATTCTTTTACAACCGTTAAGCAGGGAATTCCAGCCATCCTCTTTCGGACCAAGGCCGGCGTCTTCGCTTATTCCATGATTTGTACTCATCAGGGCTGCACCGTTGCCTACAACAAGAGCGCTAAGAAGTTGCAGTGCCCATGTCATGGCGCTCAATTTGATCCCCTCAAAGGCGCAATGCCAATTAAGGGACCAGCCGAGACCCCATTGGCCAGCATTAAGGTTGCCATTAAAGGCGCCTGGGTCGTCGAGTCCTAAAGATTTTCAACCTTTTATAACAGGAAAAACTCAGGAAGCACGGGCAGAATTTAGGACATGAAGAATTTCAAACCAGTAATCGCATTTGTAGCAGGTATAGCAATCGCAGGAACTGTGGCAACAGCTGCAATCAATCCAACCCCATCAATTACTGCATGTTCTGATAACAGGACAAAAGTTCTATATCTAGCAACAAGTGGGACTTGTCCTTCAAATAGAACTGCCGTTGTTATTGGAAATTCTTCAACGATTGATGCAAAAGTTATCGCTTCTCTTGTAACTCCATCAGTTGTCTCAATTTTGGTGACTTCTTCTTCAGGAAGCGGAAATGGTTCTGGTTCAATCTACAAATCTAGTTCAACTACAAGCTACATCGTCACAAACAATCACGTTGTAGAAGGCGCTGCAAGCAGCGGGACAATAACTGTAGAGCTCCTAAACGGTGATCAGTACAAGGCAACGATTGTTGGCCGCGATGCAAATTACGATATCGCTGTAATCAAGATTAATTTTGGAAATCTTCCTGAAATCGGGATTGGCGATTCATCAAAGGTCAGTGTTGGAGACCCAGTTCTTGCAATCGGCTCACCACTTGGATTAGCAAATACTGTAACTAGTGGAATCATTTCTTCACTTAATCGCCCAGTTACAACTGGCTCAACGGGTGCTGAATCCTATGTAAATGCAATTCAGACCGATGCGGCAATTAATCCAGGTAATTCAGGCGGCGCACTTGTTGACAGTCAGGGACGTATTATTGGCGTGAATTCTGCAATTGCAACACTTAGCTCTGGAAGTACCAGCGGAAGCATCGGCCTTGGATTCTCAATTCCAATTAATGAAGCAAAGAGAATTATCGACGAAATCATTGCAACCGGTAAATCAACTCGTCCGGTGCTGGGTGTCTATTTTGACCCAACTTACACAGGCATTGGAGCAAAGATCTCTCGCCTCAGTACAGGTGAAGCTGCAGAGAAAGCTGGCATTCCAGTGGGCTCTGTAATCACTGCAATCAATGGGGTAAAGACTCCAACCACCGAGAGTGCAATAGTGCGAATTCGGTCAATGGTTCCTGGTGCCTCAGTGAGCGTCACAGTTACATTGCCATCTGGTGCAGAGCAGACATTTAAAGCTGTGCTTGGTTCAACTCCTAGCAGTACGAGTTAAGAAATAAGTTTGGCGGATGCGCCGGCGCTAGGTAGTGATGTAAAGAAGCGAGGGGCTTTAAAACCTTTTGCAGAATATGCACTTCGAATCGAATCTTTCACGCTCTCGATTTGATCTGCCTTTATTAGCGCGATTGCACTTCCACCAAAGCCGCCGCCAACCATCCGTGATCCAAGTGCGCCAACTGCCAATGATGCATCTACTGCAACATCGAGCTCTGGACATGAAACGGTGTAATCATCACGTAATGAAAAATGAGATTCGTTAATCAAGCGTCCTAGAGTCGAAAAGTCCGAGGCTCGTAAAGCAATAACGGCATCTTTTACCCGTTGAATTTCGGTTACTGCATGACGGGCACGAATAAATTCAGTCTCAGTGATTTCAGATTTACGAGATTCGAGAACATCCATTGTTAAATGACGCATTGAAGGAATTGAAAACTTTGCCGCTACCGATTCGCAAGAAGCACGACGTTCTGCATATCCACCATCAACTAGCGCATGATGCGCTTGCGTATCAATAATCAGGAGCTCCAGACCAGCGGAGGCGACATCGAAAGGTACGGATTCAGTAGAAAGGTCGCGACAATCGAGCAGTAATGCAGAACCTTCGCGCCCCATTAAGGAGACTGATTGATCCATGATTCCGCAAGGCATTCCAACGTAATCATTCTCGGCTTTCTGGGCAGCACGTGCAATTTCTTCAAGTGATTTCTTTAAGTCAAAGAGGAGGTTTAGTCCTACAGCGACAGAACATTCGAGAGCTGCAGATGAAGATAGCCCCGCACCTGATGGAACATGTCCATCAACGAGAATATCTACTCCTGATGTAACTCCCATTGTCCAGATAACACCGAGTACGTATTTCTCCCATTCGCCTGTACTGCCAGGTTTTACATCTTTAATATCAATTGTAAAAATACGATTCTTTCGCTGCTGTGAAGCAATACGTACTAAACCATCTTTATTGCGCGCTATGGCTGCAAATGTTCGATCAGCAATTGCAAATGGAAGAACAAAACCTTCGCTGTAATCGATGTGTTCACCGATTAGATTTACGCGACCTGGAGCTTCAGCAATTACCTCTGCTCGGTGGCCGAAAAGTTCTTGATATGTATTCTCTAAACTTGGCATGAATTAAAGCTTTACATCTTTTAACTGTTGAGCAGATTGTTCTGGCTGCATATCCATAATAAATGCGCCCATCGCAGATTCAGATCCGGCCAAGTACTTCAGTTTTCCTGGTGCGCGGCGTACAGATGTAATTTGCCAATGCAGACGCAAGACATCACGACCTTGGCGAACAGGAGCTTGGTGCCAAGCTGCGATATATGCCATTTCAATACCAAATACACCATCGAGTCGCTGCATAACTTCTATTGCGATTGAAGGGAAAGAGTCACAGGCTGCAGGAGAAAGTTCTGTTAAATCTGCAACAGGCTGAAGTGGAACCACATGAATTTCAAATGGATAACGGGATGCATATGGGGTGTAGGCAACCCAATGCTCGTTGCGAGCGATAATTCGAACACCATCACGGAGTTCGCGTGCCAAAACATCATCGAAAAGAATATGCCCTGTCTTCTCTTTATGTTCGCGAGCAACAGCAAGCATCTTGACCACACGAGGCGGAAGGTATGAATATGCGTAAATCTGCCCATGCGGATGTGCCAATGTCACGCCAATTTCTTCTCCACGATTTTCAAATGGAGCGATGTGTTCGATATAAGAAAGTTGTGAAAGTTCTGCTGTGCGGTCGCGCCAAGCTTCCAGCAATGTACGTACGCGCTGTGGCGAGAGGGTCTTAAAGGATCCGCCATGGTCACCTGTAAAGCAGATTACTTCGCATTTTCCAGCGGCAATACCTTCATCGGTATCTGCACCTACTAAATCAGGAAGAGCAAAATCACCCTCAGGAGGACGAAGCGAGGGTGATCGATTATCAAAGACAACAACTTCATATTGCGCTTCAGGGATTTCAGTAAGTAATTCACCAGTTGTTGGACAGAGAGGGCAAAGTTCTTTTGGAGGTAAGAAGATTCGACCTTGGCGATGGGCAGCCATAGCGACCCATTCGTTTACAAGCGGATCAAGACGGAGTTCGCCGATACCTGGTTGCTCTTCTTTTTCGCGCTGATCAACAACTGTACGAGTTTGCCCTGCAGTGTCGTAATAGCGAATCGTGCGACCATCGTTCATCGTTCGATCTGTGCGCACTACTCCCGCAGAAAGCTCTTTAACCTCGTTGATTGTGCTCATAATGGAGTAACTCTATCTCGGCTACGCCCAATTAAGGGTGCGTTCGATTGCTTTCTTCCATTGGCTGTAGCCAGATGCACGATTTTCTGGAGTAGAAGTTGAATTCCATCTACGTGATTGCTGCCACTGCTTACGTAATTCATCAATATCCGACCAGAGGCCGACTGCAAGTCCAGCGGCATACGCAGCACCGAGTGCAGTTGTTTCAGTAATTAATGGGCGAGTGATATCGATTCCCATAATATCTGCCTGCATCTGCATGCAGAGAGAGTTGGCAGTAATACCGCCATCAACTCGCATCTCCGTCATTGGTACTCCAGAGTCTGCAACCATCGCATCCATTACATCGCGGGTTTGATAGCAAATTGCTTCAAGTGCAGCGCGTGCAAGGTGTGCTTTTGTAGCTGCGCGAGTGAGGCCAACAATGACGCCGCGCGCATCGTTTCGCCAATATGGAGCAAATAGCCCAGAAAATGCGGGAACAAAATAAACACCTGCAGTGTCGGTAACCGAAGATGCAAGCGCCTCAGTATCTGCAGCATGTGTGATGATTCCTAATTGATCTCGAAGCCATTGAATTGCAGAACCGGTTACTGCAACAGATCCCTCAAGCGCATAACGCGCTGGCTGATCACCAAATTTGTAACATACAGTTGTGAGGAGCCCATTTTTACTTCGCACAATTTCTGTACCAGTGTTAAGAAGTGCGAAATTACCTGTGCCGTAAGTAGTCTTTGATTCACCACGGTCGAAACAGACTTGACCGACCATCGCAGCTTGCTGATCTCCCAATATTCCCGCGATCGGAACTGCAGCACCAAATGGTCCATGTGGATTTGTTTGCGCGTAAACCTCAGAGGAAGATTTGATTTCTGGCAGAACAGCGCGAGGGATCTCAAGAATATCCAGTAGCTCTTGATCCCAATCTAGAGTTTCAAGATTCATTAAGAGCGTTCGACTCGCATTTGTTACGTCGGTGAAATGAACGCCACCTTGAACTCCTCCAGAGAGATTCCAAAGCAACCAGCTATCCACGGTTCCAAAGCGGGCAGCACCACTTGCGATAGCCGCAGCAACGACTGGAGAGTTTTTGACCAACCAATTCATCTTGCTACCAGAAAAATATGGAGCGATAGTTAGACCGGTCTTAAAGGAGATAGTTGCACGTGAATTTTCGTTGAGAGACTCAAGATAGTCAGCTGTCCGAACATCTTGCCAAACAATGGCATTATGAAGTGGCGCACCGGTGGTTGCATCCCAGGCGACTGTTGTTTCGCGTTGATTGGTGATTCCGATTGCGCGCAGGTCCGACCCGAGTAAATTCGCTTGTTTTAGCGCTCCTGAGATGACTTCTTGAGTGCGCTCCCAAATTTCTGCGGCATCGTGTTCGACCCAGCCGGCTTGGGGAAGGATTTGTCGGTGCTCGAGTTGATGTTGCCCGACAACCTTTCCGTTTTGATCAAAGATCATAAAACGGGTGCTACTGGTTCCTTGATCCAAACTTCCTACGAATGCCATATCCTTAAGCCTACTCAATACATACAGAAATCGGTATACCCTCGATGTTTTCATCTGAACTCAACCCAGAGCAACGCGATGCGGCTATCAAAGCCCTCGCCAGCGAAGAGTTCGACATCATTGTTATCGGTGGGGGAGTCACCGGAGCAGGCGCAGTCCTTGACGCTGCATCGCGAGGATTAAAAGTTGCGCTAGTTGAAGCACGTGATCTCGCATCAGGAACATCCAGCCGCTCGAGTAAATTAATTCATGGCGGTCTGCGTTATCTCGAGCAATATGATTTTAAGTTAGTACGCGAAGCACTTCATGAACGCGAGCTCATGGTTTCAACTCTCAGTCCGCATCTTGTAAAGCCAGTTGGATTTCTCTACCCCTTGCATGAAAAATTAAAAGATCGCACATATGTAGGTGCAGGTTTAGCGCTCTATGACGTACTCCGTGGTTTTCAGCGCGCCCTGCCGTGGCATAAGCACTTATCTGCAAAGAAGATTGCCGAAATCGCACCATCGCTTCGCCAAGATATTGTTACTGGAGCAATTAAGTATTACGACGCTCAAGTAGATGACGCTCGTCATACCATGACAATTATTCGTACAGCACGACGCCAAGGTGCAACAATTGCAACTCGTGTCGAAGTTAATCAACTATTGCGTGATGGCAAAAAAGTTGTAGGCGTTGAGGCAATAGATACTGTTTCGGGTAAGAAAATCAAAGTCAGGGCAAAGTCGGTTGTAATGTGTGCGGGTATCTGGAGTGATGAGATGCATGCCAACTTTGGATTAACCCCTGGATACGGCGTAACAATGTCTAAAGGTGTTCATATTGTCTTGCCTGGGCACGCAGTTAAATCCAATACTGGAATCATCCTTAAGACCGAAGTCTCAGTGCTCTTCTTGATTCCTTGGGGTAATCAATGGATTGTAGGCACAACAGATACCCCATATGACGGTGATCGCGCTCAACCTCATGCGACCAGTGCCGATGTTCAATACATTTTGGATCAAGCGAATAAAGTCTTGGATCCGCAACTCAAGCGAGAAGACATCATTGGTGTTTATGCTGGTTTGCGTCCCTTGGTTGCTAATACCAAAGGCTCTGCAACAACAAAATTATCTCGCGAACACACCACGGATCGCAGCGCTCCAGGGTTTGTTAGCATCGCTGGTGGCAAGTACACGACTTATCGCGTGATGGGTAAAGATGCCATAGACCTTGCTGTAACTGATCTGCGTCGTTTGGTTAGCGATTCCATAACAGAGAAGCTTCCGCTCGTTGGAGCAGATGGATACTTTGCATTGGTCCAGCAGAGCGCGCAGATTGCACGCGAATTTAATATTGATGAAAAGAGCGTTGTTCATCTCCTTAACCGCTACGGATCACTTATCAGCGAAGTTCTTGAATTAATTGAAGATGACAAAAAGCTAGCGAAACAATTATGTGAAGGTCTGCCGTACCTCAAAGCAGAGATTGTTTATGCAGCTACGCATGAAGGTGCCATGTCTGTAGATGATGTAATTTCTCGTCGCACTCGCTTGGCATTTGAGGCGCCTCAAGCAGGACTTGAATTAGTTGATGAGATTGCATCTCTTATTGCACCAGTTCTTGGTTGGGGTGCGGCTGAGAAGAAAGCTTCTATTGCAGAGTATCGCAAGCAAGTTAGCGCAGAAGTTGATGCACTTGCTGCCTTATTGATTAATTCTTAATCTGATTCTTGCAACCATTAGTCGTTGGCTTCGCCGTTGGTGTTGGCTTTGCAGCAGGACTCGGAGTTGGATTAACGCCTTGGGCCAATGTAAATATGACCGGATAAGCAACGTCTGCATGCGTTCCTGATGGATCACTAAATCGTAATTGCCCATTCCATGTTCCAGCTAAATCAGTCTTAAGTGCAATCTTCCAATTTCCGCTTGTCTGTCTTACGACAGATTGAGTGAATTTAAATTCAGTTGGATTGGCTCCAGAAACGAACTTCACATCACCGGTTACAACGGGCGAACTATCTGGACGTAACACCTTCAGTGAAAAGACAACATATTTATCTGTAGATGTCGCAACGGAGTAATCAAGAACCATCGTTGAAGTCTCATTGATTGGCATGTGATCTATTTCTTCCGGAATCCAAGCACCAGTTGCGAGAGCGAGAAACTCGTCTTGACTTCCACGGAATACATTTAGATCTAAGCGCGTACCAGGGACACCATATTTAGGAGCAATTCCACAAGAAGTGTATTGCCAAATGTTCCATTGGGATTTACATGAAGAGGTAGTCCACGAATGAACATAGCAGCCAATATTTTTGAAGCCTGGAGCGGCCGTACTGATTGCTGGATTGAGGGCATATTGCGCAAGCCAGAGTGGATATTGCGCTAATTCTTTATCGCGCGCCATAGAGCTCTCGAGAAAATTAGGATAGGAATAAACAATGGGAGTGCGTCCTGTCTTACTTTTTACTGCACTCAAGAAAGTTTTGCTCCATAAGGTAACAGCGCTCTTTGTTGCACGCTTGGCACAAGTTTTGTTGGTGCGATAGCGGATGCAGCTATTTTCTATATCAAGTGCGTAAGGGAGGTCTAACTCGTTATATCCGCCTAATGAGGCTAGCCGCCAAATAACCTTCTGTGCTTGCACATTTGCATCTGTGATAATTGCTGATTTTGCAGAAACATCGGGTAGGACTGCATAGTGGTAAAAGCCGGTATATATTCCAGCTGCTTGGGCTGCGGTTCGATCG